>JAFQHW010000047.1 GCA_017397805.1 Clostridia bacterium
CTGAAAGAGCTTGCGGAGTGTGCAAGGCAGGGGATAGGAGCTATGGTGATCTTCGTGATACAGATGAAGGGTGTAAGCCTTTTCCGTCCCAACAGAGAAACGCATCCCGCCTTCGCCGACGCTCTTTCGGAAGCGGAAAAAGCGGGTGTTAGGATAATTGCCGTTGATTGCCGCACTTCAAAAGGTGTGGCGGAAATAGATTCTTTTGTCAAAACAGAAATTTTTTAAAAATTTTCAAAATAGGTATTGACAAAAATCAAAAAACAAGTATAATGTAAATGTTCGCTGATGCGGACGGTATATATTGGTGTATGCGGTTGTGGCGGAACAGGCAGACGCGCACGTTTGAGGGGCGTGTGGGAGACCGTATGGGTTCAAGTCCCATCAGCCGCACCAAGTCTTAATAGCTTGAACCTCTTTACCGTTGGTAAGATGTTCGGGCTATTTTGCTTTATGTCGGAGTATGAAAATTTTGAAGGATAATAAGCATCACAAAGCCGCAGGCGATTTTTCGTCTGCGGTTTCGCTAAATATAAAGTAAAATCTCGCATTTGCACTTAAAGTATGGTATAATAACTAAAATGCAAGGAGGACACTCATGGATACAAAACGATTATATGATGGTGCTGTGAAATGTGTAACAGAAGAATTATCCAAACTAAATTATCCTGATGGACATCCGTTTAATAATTATCCTAAAACCCCCGAATCGATGGCTTTGCAAATGATCGTTATGATCAAAGCATTTACAAACAAGGATGATTTGGTTAAATCTTTTCTTAAAAAGTGCAAGTCCGTAGAAAATGGACAGTTTTCTTATGTAAAATTCAACCAGAATATAAATGAAGTGATTTGGTTTTATTATTTATATATAAGCCTCATGGAGAACGACAGTATAAAATTGCTTCAAAACATATACGATGAAGAATTTGCAGTTTATGATAACGGAAAAAAGTTTGAATACTCTTTCTTGTTGAATATGTCTGATGCAAATAGCAAGCGGATAATCACATCAGAAATTAAAACGCTTACTTGCGATCCATTTGTAAAGGAGGATTCATTGAAACTTGTAGATGGGCAAAAACTTATCAAGCCTTTATTTCCAGATTTAAAAGATTCCGAGGAATTATCACAAGATACAGATGCAGTGATACTTAAATCGAGTACGCATTATTATCAGATGGAGCAAAATGTCAAAAAGATCATTAACAAATGTAGAGGAAATAATCTGACTGAGTTTTCACCTTTTAATGTAGGAATTATTTTTATAAACAATGCTACTTCGTTTGAGGAATTTTATTCTTATTTGTTTAACTCGAATCGCGGTTTTTATGATAAACTATTAAATAGCAATGTGGATGCATTGGTGTTGATTTCCATGGATGCACGCAACGATTTAAAGCTTGACAACATATATTCTATGGGGTACATACAAACAGTTTTAATAAACCCTTCCGATGATAACAAGGATTTGTGTAAAAAATTGCGTATTGACAATTATATTGCTTTAGGACGTAAAATTGATCAAGAAGTATATAATTTAGCGCAAAATGAATTTGGGAAATTCAAGTTGCTATGCAGAGAAGGCTTTGTTAATATTATTCCAGCCGATTCTACCGAGGAGGAAATACAGGAGTATTTGAAATTTTTAAATGGCACTTCTATTAGAGGATAATCTAAAAAGAGCAGTAAACGACGTAATATCGCTTACTGCTCTCGGTTTTTATACCGTTAATCTATATGTCATCCATTAATTTCGTTTATGGAATTGTTTTCGTATTCATTATTGGTCTTTTTATCTTTGTTTGCCTTCCATTCGGCGTAATCACGCTTCCCCTGTTCGGAAGATAAATATTTTTGTACAATTGGAAGCAATGCTCTTGCGAGCGATTCCATCTGATATTCCGGTATGCCTAACTTGTTGCGCGGGATCTTTTTATGTCTCGGCATAGGCTATCCTCGACTACTTCTTGTTCGAATAGATCTTTGTGATTGATTCCCTATGATGCCCCAAGCTCTCGCTAAGGTTGCGCTTGGCGTTGCGAATGTGATTTGCCTCCAACCATTCATCGCGCTTCTGTGTATAATAGTGACGAAGTCCGTGAAACGTGATCTTGTCAACCTTGGGCTTATAGCCTTCTTTCACATCATTCGTTCTATCGGATTCGGTGAACTTTGAACGATGGTTGATTACCCAATTCTGCCAGGAATCGATTTTGCGCTTAACACCATACTTCTTGTTTTCGCTTAAAACCAACTCCATACCCTGCAAGCCGTTCTTGGTTGCATGCGCTTTCAGATCATTGAGTAACTCACGCTGTTCCGATCTTTCAACCGGAACTTCACGCACCTGACCGCCTTTACCCTTGACCCACAAGTGATCGTTATCAAGAGCCTTTTCAATGTGCTCTACGCGAATTCTTGCGACCTCACTTACACGAAGACCAAATTCTTTAGACAAGCCAATTGCAAAAACCACATCGGTTCTCCCCATTGCTTTTGCAAGTGCAACTGCCTTTTCGATTTCTTCGGGAAGCCAAGAACGATCCATTTCTCCGACTTTGCGTTTTTCCAATCCTAACTCGGCGTTATCGGGAAGACGGTTTTTGCCGCCTACCAAACGATAAACGTAACGAATGGCGGAGAGATCGGACATAATGGTTGCAGGTGCAATGCCATCCGCTTGTCTTTTCTTGACATAAGCACGAAGGTGTTTGCCGCTGAGGTTAGCAAACTTCTGCAAATGAAATTCTTTTACAAGAAATTCAACAAGCGGAGCTATTGCGCTTAAATAGCGTGCCTTGGTTGAATAGTGTCCCTCATTTGTATGATCAAAAGCAGACAAGATTTGAGCGATCATATTGTTGCTCATAGGAATTCTTGGATATTTGTATTTACCCATAGAATATTTTCTCCTTTCTTTTATTCATCCGTACCAAACGCCGACAGATAAACCTCCTTTGCCTGTGGCTTTAGAATTTGTTTAGTACGGTATGTAGAGCAGCACAAGACTACTAAAGAAAGGATGGCGAAGAACGGAAGAGTGACCATTTTTCTTGTGCTGCTCGGAATATGAAACACCGCGCTTTATTTGGCAAGAAAAAAGCAACAGGTATTTTCATATCCACCAATATCCAAACGGCTTGGCAAGAGAATCCAAAACCGTTTTTCATATTGGCTGAGGGAATATAGTACATACTTTTCGATTTGTCAAGTAGCTACAGCAAATTTTTTCATATTTTTTTAACATGGCAAAAAATCGGCGGTGCAGGAGCTTCAATCTCCTGCACCGCCTTTGAAAAAGCAGGGCATTTTGCGCCGTCATTCCGAAAGGATGTCCATAGTCATATCGAAAATGATTATTCAGCCGACTGTTTGATGTTTATTTGGTATCATTCCGCATTGACATCATTTGAACATCAAACAGCCGGAACACGCCGCAGGCGTGAAAATGCGCGGTCATATCGATTAGACGGTCATACTTTCCGATAGGTAGAGCATAGTTAAATGTTTATTATTTAATAAAGAAATCATAAATCATATCGAAGTTATCATTTCGAAAAGACCAAAAGGGCATAACTCACCCACTGCACGTAGGGGCGAAGTATGCCCTTTTTCTATCATTTTCTTTCCGAAAGGATGGCAAAACCCTTGTTGACGCAAGGCTTTTGTCTGTCATAGGGCAATAGTTTCTATTTTACTTTCGTATAATAGAAACCATTGCCAGAGAAGGTCATTTTATCATCCCGATTGGAAATCATATGTCATTCCGATGTGACGGTCATATTATCCGTTCCGAAAAGGCATCATATTCAGTTGCACCGCAAGTGGTGAGTACTCAGGGTAATCCTATTAAAGGATCCCCTTAGCGTACCCATCTGAAACAGAGGTGTCGGCGAACCGACTACGCATGCCGAGTACCGAACTCTATCGGTCAGCCCCCTCAACTACAAGGCTGTTCGGCAGAGATTTGATTAACGATCAAATCTTCCAAAACATCGCCGCACTACGCTGTGCGGGAAAGAAAACGCGGTATAGGTCACAAAACATCTTTCAAGCCGTCTACCGCTGGCGGTTGGCTGTTTGCAAATACCGGCTACAACTTAACCTACCGTAGTCATATCTGCTCTCTTTCGGTCACACACAGCCCTGTGAGCCGAATGCTTTTGCATCAACTTCTACTACATTGCTTTTACGAACATTTCTATTCCTCCCAGATTAAACTCTACCTTCCTATATTGAAAAAGTACGCCTACAATATTGCAGGCGTACCTTAAAAAAGCAAGTAATTTAGTTTAGATTAGTCAATAATATTCTTTTTGGTAGGAGTTTCATCCGAATCTCCATAAACCGATTGTTTTTCTTTAACAACCGTATCTACCGTTTGGAGTATTGATTCTTTGAAACTATCAATATACATGTTATTTTTAATTGCTGAGCAATACTTTTCCAATGCTTCAGCAGACAAAGAATTGTCAGGGGTAAACATAGTAATTATTGTTAAATTCAAGTTTCGACCGTATTTTTCGCAATAGAACAACATACTTATGCAACGATTGCGTTCGCTGTTAAATTTAAAAATCATAGCGTTAGGATATTCTAAGTTTACCAAATTTACAGCTTTAGCATTAGCTGAATAATTGACTACTTCTCCATCATAATCAGCAACCAAAGCATCAAACTCTTTGGCAAGTGCCTCGGCAGATACTTTTTGTCCACTTGCCAGAGGCAAAGTTTTTGTCCATTTAGATTGCGCTAGCGAATAGTTTAAGTCCATTTTCTTCATCGACAGTTTTCTGAAGAAAACACTATAGTCGTTATTGTTCCAATCAAGAGAACTGTTATCAAAAACAAAATCTTTACTCGGTGCAATATCATAAATACGGATGTTAGCTGTTCCACCGCTTTCAAGGAACGAAAGCCTTTCTTGAATATCTGCAGGCAACTGTACACCCAGTTCCACCGATTTTCTCAAAACGAATAATTCTATTTCATACAGTTCCATCCATGCGAGTCCGGATGCTAAATATGTAGCGTCTTCCCAAGAGGAATCACCCGATGCCATCCAAGTGTTTATAGAATCCATCTCTTGACGAACGAGAGATATACCGCCTAATTGATTTTTAGCATAAATTTTCGCTAACAGAACCTCAACTTTGGGCACAATAATATTCTTATCTCCAGCAAAATTAACCGTATAACGATTAAACATATCGGTTGCTGTATTAAAGTTCTCTACATCAAAAGGCTTTAATTTTGCATAATACCACAAAGACGTAACTGATGATTTTATAAACGAAAGCAATTTGCCGCTTGCTAATATTTGAATGATATCCTGGTTAGAATTGTAAATATCGGAGACAAAGGTTTTAAGCTTGTTGATGCCTCCTATACTAATCCATTCCGCTTGTTTATCAAACAACTCCGGATTATCCATAGGAAAGTCAAAAACTCCATATTCTGTTTGAGTGATGTGCATAAAAGGCAATTCAAACACAAGGCTTATTGCCGTAGTTAATACTTCTACAGATTTTTCTGATTCATCCGTGTGATACAGCTCATTGAAGCATTCTACAAGGTTAAGTGCATAGACAAGACTTGGAAGCCCGGGAATGCCACTCGGAGCATCATTTCCGCTCATTTGAGCTCTGAGGTGATTTTTAAGTTCATTATAATAGAAGTTCCAATAATTATCATATGTTGTTTTATATCTACTGTCAGAAGTAACAGCATTGGACCACATCTGTTTTATGCGATTGTGGTAATATGCTGGCTTTTGTTCGCTATTTACAACGTAACAAGACTTCATCATCTGGTTATAGATTGATTTCAAATCATTTTCCCATGCCTGATATTTTCGGTTTGCTTCATACTGGGCATCTTCGCTATCAGAACATGCTCCGGCGATTAATCCTATCAACCCACCGATGATTCCACACACAATGCCCGATGTCATAACACTACCCTCGTTCATAGAACTTTCACCGCACGAGAGAAAGTCGTCTACACACCAAATCAATCCGCATCCAACTGCACCAATGATTCCTCCAATTATCAAGCCAAGAAACAACCAACTAACTTTTTTCATTTTTTACCTTTCCTTTACTATAATATTTTAAACAAATATAAATTACAACAAGTATACTAATAACTTGACTAAATGAAATAAAACCGAACACTCCTCTAAGTTCATCACCTCTAAAGAATTCATTTACAAACCTAAATGTTGCATAAGACAATAAATACGCATCCAATAGTTTGTTTTTGTCATATTTGTTTTTTATGTAACAATAAACAATAACCCCAAATACAACAAGTTCAAATCCAGCTTCAAACAATTGTGTTGGATAACGTGATTGCCAACATCCGTCAAATCCTATGCGATATGGAATAGATAAAAGCCCTGTAGAAACTTTTCCGTAACAACATCCGCCTAAAAAACACCCCAGTCTTCCGAAAAAATGAAACAAAGGAATACAAAAAGCAACGATCCCAGATAATTCATCGAAACGGAGTTTTTTCTTCACGCACAGCAACTTGATTGTTATTATAAAGCCAATCAATCCTCCATAATAGACAATCCCTGAGTCCAAACATTCTAATAAATCAAATGATCCACCATTATACAAATCATTTAATACCCTGCTTGCCACACCAAATAATTTTGCACCTATGAACAATCCCAACAGAGACCAAAAGACTACGCTTATATATTTCGTTAGCATCTGCTTTTGCATAAGGAAACAACACACTAGCGTGATTGAAACTATCAACCCAAGTCCGGCGCATAAAGTATATGTTGGTATTTTAGCATTAAAAACTTCAATATAAGGATACATTAAATTTCAACATTCCCATCGAAATCATCAGAATATTTGGGCAAAATCTTATCCAATTCTTTCTTTTCCGCAACCGCATTGTCAAGTGCACTCAAATATTCATCACGAGTGCAAGAATAATCGGTTATACAGGGAATATAACCAAATACATCTCTGTATTTTTTGTTCTTTTCCCTAAGGATTTGATTAAACTCTTTTGTTTCCATTTAGCAACCTCCTATAATTGTTTTGAATCTTGTTGTGGTATTGGGAAAATATTTCTCCACAAACCCAACGACATCAGCATCATTTTCTGCGTAAATGCCAAAAAGATTTGCAAACACTTCTCGTTCCACAGCTTTTTCCGGCCCGTTCAAACCGTCCCAATATGAATTACTATGATGATAATAAGCAGCTCCATTTTGATAATATCTATCCATTATCATCGTATTATTGTGAAATACACCTGATAAAATATCAGATAGATATCTTGAATCAAAGGCTGATGAATTCTCCAATTCTTCGAGAAGATTATTCAAATTTTGTGATCCTTCCTCATTGCTTGGATTATACCATTCATAATCAGCACCAAGTGCGTAATTAAAATTTTCCGTCATTGACGGTCTACCTAATTGTGCATCTGCAAAATGCCCATATTCGTGACGAAATGTTATAGCGTATTCTTCGTTATCCTTTGTTTCGTCCATACGTATAATGTTATCTATTTCCGAGTAGTGGGATATTTCGGAAACAAATTGTCCATTATAGTTGAGCTTTTTACGGCATTTTCCCACATTTAAGTTCGAAGAAAATCTTTCAGTTATTTGTTTGATTTCGTCCGTAGCATTTCGAAATCCTTCATTAACAGTTTCTAAACGTTCCTTAGGAACTGCATCAAAGCAATGTTGCTCCAAACGTCCTGTCAGATTTTCTTTGAGGTTCCTTCAAAGGGAAGATAGTTTGTGCGAAACTTCATGCATCTCTTTTTCGGTTTCAATTAATTCCTCATTAAATTCCTCTAGGTCCTGTTTATTGTCATCCAATTCAGAGATTGCGTCTTCCAAACTACCACCCAAACCAAATCTATCCAGCAATGCCTTTTTTTGCTCCAGTTTTGATTTCTGCTCATCGTTGCTACTAATCGATTCGCTGGTTTCCTGTTTCAATTCATCCAGTTGACGAGCATCAGAGTCCATTTCGCCCGATAATTCAGTTCCTTTTTCTGCGTTTTCTTCAAGGGCTCTATTGATCTGTTCCATTATTGTTTCTTGCACTTCTTCGTCGATTTCAGAACCTTGAATATCACTACCGGCATCCATTAACTTTTCTTTATTTTCTTCCAGTTTTGCCAGTTCACTTTTTTTGGCTTCGATATTTTGCTTAATTTCATCTACCTTGCCCTTGTTGCGTTCAAGATTAAATGCCATATGTATTCTCCTTTACAAATTAATTAACATTGTCGCTTTACGGAATTTCTTTTCGAATGTTATGCCAATTGTTTTGATAATTTCTATAAGTTGTTCTTTCCGTGTTGCTTCTATAAAACTATCATCCAGGATTTTGCACTCGTACAAATAGGAACGATTCAAAATCTTCAACCCGTTAAGTGCATCTACTTTTGTTTCGATCCATTTATGGAATGTGTCTACATCCATTGCATTCAAATCAACATTTTTCAACGAGTTTATTAATTTAATTTCCTTATCAAGTGCAGCTTCTACTTTGGTTTTTATATGCTCAAATTTTTCGTTTTCCTCTTTAACACGAATTGCTTTATACGAAGGTTTGTTTTTCATAATTTCAAACAACTCTTTATCGTCTGGTGTTTCTTCTCCGTGTTCGGGAACTAATGCCACTTGCATTTCAAACGGTCGGAGTAATTTTTCATATGTAATTAAAGCTTGTCCGCTTGTATACGTTGCCATATTCTCCATTTGCAAGGGGCTTGCTGACATTGTGCTTCCAACAAGTCCTCTGTCATCGGATGCGGTCAATCTATGAACAAGTTTAATATTAGTGTTTTTGATAACCTCGGGAGCCATTGCCGTAGGCAACTGATCAGCAATTATAATTCCTTCCCTCAATGCACGAACTTCCGCAAGCATTTTCACTATATAAGCAGTTGCAGCAATCTTGGGATTTGAATCTTGCGGATCATCCACCTGAGACTCTGCGGCAATTAGGTTGTGTGCTTCCTCTATAAAAATGACATGACGAACAGGCTTATTTCTGTCTTTATACGGATTTGCTTTCAAAGTTTCTCTGATGAGTGTACAAAGCAAAAGAGTAACGAAATTTGCAGGTCCTTCACCAAGTGCCTCTAACTCCACTACAACAGGTCGTTCCAGCCATTCCTCAGGAGAAAGTGTTGATTTCTTTACATCAAACATATCCTTCATTTCTCGTCTTAGCAAACTGCCGATTCGCATTTCCAAAACAGAGCGGATATTACCTTGAATTTCGCTGTCATAGTTTGTGTTTAACAGTTCTTTTTCAAACTGATTATATAGTTCCGACATTGTCGGATATTCTTTTACCCCAGTGTTAATGTCTTTAGCATTCCATCCACGGTTTTCATATATTTTTTGTATTGCTCGGTCAAGTATAAAAGGCGCCGGAGGAGCTATGGGGAAAGCACCTTCAAAAACTTGGCACAATCTGTTTATGTGCTCTGACAAGGTGAGTCCCAATGGAAATTCGAATGGATTGATTTTTATAGGGAAATTAGTACGTGCTGACGGAGAAAATATTATCAATTCAGGTATATCAAACAGTGCTAATTCTCTGTATTCTCTCTTAGCAGGTTCAAGAACCAAAAACGGAATGTGTGCTTTTGTTTCCTTTCCGTTTTCATCTATAACCGAATGATTCCATAGGCTATTTGCTATCAACAACATTGTGTTCGTTTTTCCTGAGCCAGGAACACCACAAACAAACATATGCTTCGGGAAAAGTTTTTCGGGAATCTTAACATCATAGTTATTTGTGTCTTTACCAATTATAATTCCGCTTTTTTCATGCAGAGGAGATGTTTCTTTTGGTATTTCTATTGATTCGCCGTCATAAAGTATCGGAAATCTCACAAATGCTGAAATCTCTTCCGAAGTAAAAGTTATTGGCCAATTTTTCAATGAGTTAGGAGCATTTTCGCTGTGATATTGTTGGTTCTCGTCGATACGATCAAACAAATTATTTTCACTGAATTCTAAAACATTAAAATTGCCTGTAATGGTTTTAATGGTTCCTGTACCATTTTTAACGCTTTCAGTTATAGCGCTATCTAACAAAAGTTGTGAATAATGCTTATCGTTAGAAAGTGCACACACTCTACACTTATATACAGGATTTTCATCAATCGACTTCAACCAATCTTCGTACTGATGTAATGTTTCATCAGCGTTTGGATCTCTTTTTTCGGTTTCGATTCTTGACAGTTCACTAATTCCGGATGTTTTATTCGAAATGTTTCTTAAATAACGCAAGGGACGTTCAAAACTGCTATGTATTTCATCCTCTAATCCATGTTGGGAATACAAATCTACTCGATAACAACATTTTTCATCAAAGGCTTGCATCATTTTCAGCAATCCATAAAGCCTTGCTTCTTCGTTCATTTCCCAATTTTGAACGACATAAAAATATTGTTCCTCATTATTAAGAGAGGTCTGTAATAAACGTTCCTTCTTTATCATGATTGCCATTTCAGAAAAATGTTCTGTAGGCAAAATGGTGTCATCAACTTCTTTGAAATTAAAATAACTCGAAATACCAGAAGCTTTTATTACCTTTTTAAGCTTAAAGTTATAATTATCTTCTTTTGACAATCCAGAGAAAAACATCAATATACTCAATTTCTGTCCGTCTTGACGCTTCGGATCATAGTCGAACAAAAAGTGAATATTCGTTTTCCCCAATAAAGATATTCTATGCAATTGTTTGATAAACTGTGTCTGCGCTGCAATCATACCCTCAATTCCAGAATCCGCAAAAACTTGGTATTTACTTAAAGTTAAATCTGGAATAGTCTGAATCTGATAAATTAACAACTACCCTTCCTCCTTTGCCCATCTTTAGAATGCAACATAATGGCGATTATGTTGTAACAAAATAACGCTAAAATAACGTATACATACCAACAATCTCTTTTCATCATAAAAAACAGCATGACGAAAAAGCCTTTCCATTATTTCCATAAAGAAAGATAAAGGAAAGGCTTTTTTGTCATGCCAACAATTTCATTTATACTAACCAAACCTTTGAAAGATTTGTAAAATCAGTTGATTTACTGTCGAATTTATGCTATAATGTTTCCATATTTTATGATTGTAAATAATATGGTGATTAATATCTACAACATAATCGCCATTATGTTATTTGCCGATACTGTGGGTATCGGTTTTTATATTATCAGGCGCATATTTTCCATCTTGCGTTTATGTTCTGCCCCGGTTGTAATAATGTAGATTCGAGTAGTATTGATACTGCTGTGACCGAGAATGTCAGCAAGCTTAGCAATATCCTTTTCTATACCGTAAAAAGTACGTGCAAACAGATGGCGAAGATTGTGAGGGAATACCTTATCAGGAGATACCCCCGCCTGCTCACATAATGCTTTCATCTCACGCCAGATATTGCATCGGCTCATAGGTTTACCGGATTTAGTGATAAAAACACAACCTGTAGTAATGCCCTTAGCCTTGATATAGTTTAATAGTTTTTTCTGCAACTCCCGAACGATAAACACCGTTCGGGTTTTATTTTTGCAGGAAACTACCGCCTCGCCCTTACGCACTGCCTCAACCGTGATAAACTGCAATTCGCTGACACGGATACCGGTTCCACAGATTGTCTGTAGTATCAAGTTCAGTCTCTCATTGCATTTTTGTTTAGCTGTATTTACAAGACGGATATACTCTGATTTCGTAAGTTCCTTCTCTTCGGAACAAAATGCTTTTTTCTGTACCTTAAACTGCTTGATGCAGCAATCCATCCAACCCATAAACCGCAGAAAAGCATTAACCGCCGCAATCATTGAATTGGCACTTGCAACTTCGTAACTCTCCACAAGCGAAGCCTTAAATTCCATAACAACTGCCTTGCTGATTTCTCTTGTTCCTACAAACTTAGAAAAAGCCTTTACATCACGCAAATACTTTTCGATGGTATTGTCACTTTTTTCATCGTTTTGCAGTTGCTCTTGGAAATCATTGAGCACATTAAGTGTTATTGTTCTTTGATTCATACTCATTACCTCCATTTATCTATTTTACAACAACTTTTCAGATGCTGTGGAGTCGAGTATAGATATGAGTAAGAAAAAAGCAAGTAAAAAGAGAATAATTAGTTATAATATAAAATTTTCGTCCAAGAGGGGAAATTAGAAAAAGAGACTATTCTTTATGTTCAATGCATACAATTAATATAAAAACTAGTTGAATTCTATCGCAAATTATGGTAAAATAAGGAGAAATTTGATGAAAGTGTGGAGAAAGCACATGAAAGTGTTTATTAGTTGGTCAGGAGCCACTAGCTTAAAAGTTGCTCAAATTTTTAGAGAATGGCTTCCTTCAGTTATACAGTCTATAGAACCTTATGTATCATCCGAGGATATTGACAAAGGCGCGCGATGGAGTACAGATATAGCAACAGAATTAGCCGATTCAACTTTTGGTATTCTATGTGTTACAAAGGACAATCTAGAAGCACCGTGGCTATCCTTTGAAGCTGGTGCATTGTCAAAAACCATGGAAAAATCCTTTGTAACGCCTTTTCTTTTTGATATCAAGCGTTCAGAAGTCAAAGGGCCTATCTTGCAGTTTCAATCCACCATTTTTGAAAAAGATGACATTAAGAAAATGGTTAAAACATTGAATAAAGCAAGCGGAGATTCTGGTATATCAGAAACACGCCTGGATAATTATTTTGATGTTTGGTATCCAACATTAGAATCCAAACTTAACGAATTAAAGAGCGAAATTGTTTCTACAAATGAAAGCGATGAGGAACAAAGCGGCGAGCATTCTTCTGAAATTTTAGAAGAGATTCTTGAACTTTCAAGAGATAACCAAAAGCTGTTGAGAACACCGGACACAAAACTGTATGATGATATAGCGTTACTGAAAGACTCCGTAGAACAAATTTCTATACGGAATTCAATGATGTACGACAAAAGAAGAACTAGCCGGAAATATAATGCTATGTTTTTAGAAGAAGTAGTGCATATGTTTGGTAAAAGTTCTTATGGGTTTTTAATGGCACTGAGTTTATTCAAAGAAGATTTTCCCTGGATCTATGATATGGGGAAAGAATTGATGGATATTTTAAAGAGTCAAAAAAATCCCGAGGAGAAAATGGGTGCTATACGCGATTTCAGAGAAATGATCGATTATACTTGTGGCAATCCCATAATG
Organism: Clostridia bacterium; assembly: GCA_017397805.1. GTDB lineage: Bacteria > Bacillota > Clostridia > Oscillospirales > CAG-382 > SIG636. The sequence continues at coordinate 13,229 of JAFQHW010000047.1, forward strand.
CGAGATGTATTTGAGCGCAACAAGGACACTATGATGCTTTTAAAAGAAATGCCTTATATTCTAATGAGATATTTGGATGATTTATCTGAACATTATATTAAATGATTTAGAGATGCATGCCTTTGGTATGCATCTCTATTCGTTTATATCACTTGACTACAGACTGTTAATATGATAATATATACATATCTTGTATAGGAGATATGCGTTATATGACTATAGTTGGCGAAAGATTAAAAACATTACGAACTAAAAATCGCTACTCGCAAACACAAATTGCGGATATGTGCGGTGTTACTCAGGCGACCATCGGACGATATGAAACCGGAGTGGCAGAACCGCCGATTGAAAAGCTTCTGTGGTATGCAGAAACATTTGAGGTTTCTCTTGACTATATCTTTGGCAGAACCGATGATCCTAATGGGCATCTATACGAAAAGGACGAGCCATCATTACCCGCTGATGCAAGTATCAACGACTTCATAGAGTTCTGCTTTGACCCAACATCACCCGCCAATGCCAAGCTGAAAAAGATGCTCGTGCAGTTAATGCAAGAAAGCACAAAGCAACCCGATAAATTTTAGAACACGATAAGAGGTAAAGATATGGGACTGATTGAATGTACAAGCGGCGCATCTCTTTGGCGCGGCTATGATTATTACAAAGAGAATAAAGTTAAGAATTTGATTGAAACATCACCGGGATTATTCACCGCCGATGTTGAAGGCAATTCTGATGAACTTTACATTGTAGAGATCGATATTGAACACCCTCGAAAATCCAAATGCAACTGTCCTCATGCAGACGGAAAACGTATCGTGTGTAAGCATATGATGGCGGTATATTTCACTGCCTTTCCGGAAGAAGCTCAGAGAATCTATAATGAAGTCATGACTTATCAAGAGCAAGCGGACAAGCGCGCCGAAGATCTCTATAAAAAGGTTCGTCAATGTGTTTGGAAAATGAAGAAAAGCGAAGCTCAGCAAGCTTTACTTGAAGTGCTCTTCTATGGACCCGAATGGCAATTGGACAGATTTGTAAGAGAACACGATTTGGAGGACGGTTATTATTGATAACAAGGAGGCGATAAAATGAAAGCCGTGATTTACGCCAGGTATTCATCGGATAATCAGCGTGAAGAGTCAATCGAAGGTCAGCTTCGTGAATGTATAGAGTTTGCCAAATATAACGAAATGACCGTCGTAAACACATATATTGATCGTGCTTTGTCAGCAAAAACGGATAACCGTCCCGAATTTCAAAAGATGATTAAGGACAGCTATAAAGGTGGTTTTGATGTAATCATTGTTTGGAAGTTAGATCGCTTTGCCCGCAACCGCTACGATTCTGCACATTATAAGGCACTTCTTAAAAAGAATAATGTTCGTGTAATTTCTGCAAAGGAGTCTATCTCCGAAGGTGCTGAAGGCATTTTGCTTGAATCACTCCTTGAAGGCTATGCAGAGTATTATTCTGTTGAGCTTGCTGAGAAGGTTAAGCGTGGACTTACCGAAAACGCCTTGAAAGGTAGATGGAACGGTGGAACAGTACCGTTTGGGTATGTAGTTGGTAAAGAACAAACCTTGGAGATTGATCCCAATACTGCTCCAATTGTAAAGCTAATCTATCAAATGGCTGATGACGGTAAAACTGTTCGTGACATACACAAATATTTGGAATTCCAAAGTATTACTCGTAGCAATGGTAAACCACTTCGCTACAATGCAGTTCGATACATTCTTTCTAACAGAACATATATCGGTGAGTACAACCATTCGGGAATAAAGATTGAAGACAGCATCCCTGCCATTATTGATAAAATGCAGTTTGAGCGTGTACAAAACGAGTTGAAGAAGAACTCAAAGGCTACTGCAAGGCATACGGCAGACGATGACTACTTGCTGACTACTAAGCTGTTCTGTGGCAAATGTGGTGCTATGATGGTTGCACAGGCAGGGACAAGCCACACCGGAAAAGTTCATCGTTATTACGCTTGTGTTCGTCAGAAAAAGCATAAGTGCGACAAGAAGATGTTTCACAAGGAAAAACTTGAAAACTTCATTGTGTATAAAACTATGGAGATGCTGAAAGAGGACAGCGTTATAGAGGAACTTGCCGCATTGCTCTATAATCTGCAATACAACGAAAGCACCATCCTACCACAGTTGGAAGCACAGCTCCACGAGAAAGAGCGAGAGATCGACAATATCGTAACCGCTATTCAGCAGGGTGTTGCTTCGCAGGCATTGATGAAGCGACTGAACGAGATTGAAAAACAAAAAGAGGATATTGAAACTGCCATAACAAAAGAGCAGATCAAAGCACCGACCTACTCTTTGGATGAATATAGAATGGCATTATGCAATTACCGCAAGCTGGATATAACCAAACAGGACGGCAAACGCAAACTGATCGACACGTTTATAAACGCTGTTTATGCCTATGACGATCACTTCAAAATCATATACAACGGGAACAATAAAGAGGAAACAGTAAGTTTGGAAACACTCGAAAACAGTTCAACCTTGTTTTCATCCGGTGCACCAAAAAATCCGAGAACATTGTTCTCGGATTTTTGTTGTTTTTTTGGGTGCGTTTTTCAATTTTCGAAGATTGACTATTCCACGATTACGAAATAAATTCCGTTCATGGCTTTAATATTCTTTTTCAGTGCATCGACGTCGTCTAACCCTGTGCTGATAACGGAGATTCCCATATGTCCAACGGTGCCGCTTTTTGGTGACGTGACCTCCATGAACGCATCCGAAGGGAGTAAGGCTTTTATTCCTTCGGTAATATCTTCCAAAGCCTTGAGGTCGTCAACTTCCATGTACAAACTTACGCTCTTTTTGCGTCTGCGCTCTATTCTTGTTAGGAAGGCGGCGGTGAATATGCAAACCAACAGTGCGATAAGCGCACCGCTGTAAAAGCCTATACCCAGCCCAATTCCTATGATGGCAGTAGTCCACATAATGGCGGCGGTGGTAAGCCCCGTGATCATAGCGTGGCTTTTTACGATAATCATCCCCGCGCCCAAAAAACCTATGCCCGAAACAACCTGAGCGGCAATACGCAACGGATCGCTGTCAAACCCTAAAACCTTAGTACAGTACACCCCCATAAGGGAGGTAAGCGTGCCGCCTAAGCAAACGAAAATGTGGGTACGCATACCCGCTTGGCTTCCGTGGCGGTCGCGCTCGATTCCGATAATACCGCCGAAAATAATAGCCATCAATATTCTAAGTGCCACCGTAAGGGTGTTAAGCTCCTTCTCAAAGGAAACCATATTGTCAAAAAACTCAGCCATAAAATCACCTCTGATACCATTATATCATATTAAAACGAAAAAGAAAACACTTTTTTAATAATAACAAATGTCACCTCCCGTCGTATCTTGTACGGCTTCGGGTGACATTTGCCTATTCATAGATGTTTTATAACACCTTTAATTACGATTAGTCGTCAATAGAAGAATCTGTAGCGGAATTAAATATAGCATCTACCTCTGCGGAAGGAGCCTTCGTCAACAAAGTAACGGCAATCGCTACGATAAAGCTTATGATAAAGCCGGGAAGTATCTCGTAAACACCGGTGGAGTAGATAGCGGCGGGCATAATGGTATCGGTAAAGAGGAGCAACCAAGCAATATCTGCTATTGCACCTGCGATAATACCTGCACAAGCACCGGCATAGTTGAATCTGCGCCAGAAAAGGGAAAGGATAACGGTAGGACCGAAAGCCGCACCGAAAAGACCCCAAGCGTTTTCGACCATCGCCATAATATCGCCTGCCCACTGAGCATCGCTGGAAGCGATAAGGTAAGCAACCAAGGAAACGGCAAGAACTACTATTCTGCCTACCCAAAGCATTTCCTTGTCGGAAGCCTTGTCCTTGCGAACGAGAGGCTTATAAATATCGCTGGTGAAAGCGGAGGAAGCCACGAGAAGCTGGGAGTCAGCCGTGGACATAGCTGCCGCAACGATAGCCGCCAAAAGGAAGCCTGCAACAATAGGATGGAAAATAGCCTGTGCTATTTCAATGAATATGTTCTGCTGTGCACCGTCGGGAACTAACAACTTAACGAGAGAAGTGCCGTCGTCAAGCAAGAAGGTCCTGCCGAGGATAGCTATGGCTATAGCCGCACCCAAGGAAAGAACGACCCAAACGATAGCAACGGTAGCAGATTTTTTAACCATGGAAGGCCTTTGGATGCCCATAAAGCGAACGAGAATGTGAGGCATGCCAAAGTAACCCAAGCCCCATGCAAGACCGGAGGCTATATCCTGCCAGCTTGCGGCAAAGGGGTTAGTGCCGAAAGCGTCAACGTTAACAAGCTCACCGTTAGAGTTTAAAGCGCTGAAAGCATTCGAAAGCTCGGAATCGGAATTGCACGCCGTCATAATGATGGGAACTGCCAAAAGGGCAACGAGCATAAGAACGCCTTGGAAGAAGTCCGTCCAACAAACGGCCTTATAGCCGCCCAGGAAGGTGTAAACCAAAATGATAATAGCAAAAATACCCATTGCAAGCTCGCCTTTATCGGCTAACTGAGGTATAACTGCGCACATTACGTTTTTACCGGCAACGAAAGATGAAGATACGTAAACCGTAAAGCTCAAAAGGAAAATAACGGCACAAACTATCTTAAGTACGGAACTGCTGGAAAGAAAACGGTTGGTAAGATACTGGGGAAGCGTTATAGAGTCGCCCGAAGCGCGGGAGAAACGGCGAAGTCTTTTAGCCACCAAAATCCAATTAGCTGCAGTACCGATAGCAAGACCGATACCGATCCAAACCTTGCCCATACCGAAAGCCAATATACTGCCGGGGAAGCCCATAAGAAGCCAGCCGGACATATCGGAAGCCTGAGCGCTCATAGCGGTAACCCAAGGACCCATGGCTCTGCCGCCTAAGAAATACTCCTTCTCACCGCCGCTTTTAGAGCGAAAGAAGAAAAACAGACCTATGCCCAATATGAGGGCAAAGTAAATAACAAACGCAACTAATTGCATTGTCAAATCCTCCTCTTTAATTAACTAAAGTATACACTAACCATATTATACCACAAGATGCAGAAAAAAGCAACATCTTTTTGCATTTTATACAAAATATTATTTGCAAAGCCTAAAATTATACAATTCTCTTTACAAAACGGATTTTTTTGCTATAATAAATTAAACAGACGGACAGTTCGTGACCATCCTGTCCTTAAACAAAACTACGGGAAACAAAAAGCAGCGTATAATTGCACCCGTGGGTGCAATTTTTGTTTTTTGTCCCTCAAATGAGGTGTTTTTATGCGTAACGAGATTTTACTTTTAGGATCTGTTGTTCTTATTTACGGCGCGGTGCTTATGGCTTACCGCCTTTTCGGTAAGTTAGGACTTTTCGTTATGACGGTTATCGTAACCATTCTTGCCAATATAGAGGTACTTATGTTGGTGGAAGGCTTTGGCATGGAGCAAACGCTGGGTAACGTGATGTTTGCCGCCTCTTACTTGATAACTGATGTACTGAGCGAAAACGAAAGCAAAAAAGATGCGGCAAGGGCGGTATGGATTGGCGTTTTCACCTTGGTTATCATGTTGCTGTTCACTCAGTATTGGATGCTTTACACTCCTTCAAGTGAAGATTGGGCAAGAGAGCCTATAAGCGCCATATTCAGCACTACGCCCCGTATGCTTTTGGCAAGCTTTTTGGGATACGTGGTATCTCAGCGCTTGGACGTGTGGCTTTTCCACCGTTGGTGGTCGTTTACGGAGAAGAAAACGGGTAACAAAAGGGCTTTTCTTTGGCTCCGCAACAACGGCTCTACCCTTATATCTCAGGTAATTAACACGGTGATTTTTACGCTTACGGCGTTTGTCGGAGTATACGATACGGAAACGCTTATGAACGTGATGCTGTCCAGCTACGTAATATACGTGTTTACAAGCTTGCTGGATACCCCGGCAGTGTATATTGCAAGACGCATGAAGGAAAAGGGAACAGTACAATAATCACCCCCACAACAAAAAGGACTTCAAATTTCCGATTCGGGAATTTGAAGTCCTTTATATCATCTGAAGCTGTTTATTAAATTTGCATCGTAGCGCAAGATCAATGCCGCATCAAGGCTGTTTGCGCCTCCGTCGCCGTTAACGTCACCCGCACTTATTTGGCTTTCGTCAAAGGATGCGAGCTTTACGTCATATTTCAGAACCAGTGCCGCGTCAAGGCTGTCAACGTAGCCGTCGCCGTTAACGTCACCCAAGCCGTCGCTTTCGCCGTTGCCGTCTTCCACGATAATATCGAAAGAGCGGTCGCTTAAATCAAACACCGAATAGTGCTCAAAGCACAGATCGGCAAACTCAGCAAAATTCCACTGAAAGGTAGCTACACCTGCATATACTGCTTTGTATTTGATTTTTACCGTGTACGTTTTCTTTACACCGTCGTCCTCGTCTGCCGAAACGAGGCTCAAGCTTACGTTTTGCATGTTGGGCTTGCTTTTATCCGTTGCTTCTACTCCGCCCAAATCGTTGCCGCCGCCGTAGTTACAGGCATCTATCCACGGAATCGTAGCTTCCTCAAGGGTAACGCAAGTATCACATGGGGTTTTAAAGGTTACGTATCTCGTGTCAAATGAAAAATCCGCAACGAAGCAACTGGGATAACCGGGATAATCCCCTTTAATAAAGGCGTAATCGCTCCACTTCAGAGTAATCTCAAAGCTATCACCGACTTTTACGGTAGTGGGTGCGGAAACGGTCAAAACGGTAGGCTCTCCGTCGGGTGCTTTAACCGTAAACGTCGTTTCACCGTCAGCCGTAGCCGAGATCCTGCTCACGCAGACACAGCTCGCCATAATGGATAAAGTAAGTAATATACCTATCAGTCTGTTTAACTTCATAAGAACACATCCTTTATAAATGTTTTTTTATATCGGTTACGGTCAGCACGCCATCCGCAACCTTAAACATAACTTCCATATCTCCGAAGAAGAATCCGTACACCCTGTCACCGTCTTCTTTATAGGAAGGACGTGGGTCTCCCGAAAGCAGTTTTTCCAGCGCTTTGATTTTATCGGACGGTACGGCTTCCCTCAGTTCGTCGGGGAATACCACCTTCAGACAGTAGTCAAATTTTTCCTCCGCAAAACCGCCCAAAGCGTTTGGATGGCTGTCTGCAAAAGGCAGATACGGTTTTATATCGTATATGGGTGTTCCGTCCATCAGATCCGCACCCGCAATGCGCAGTACCGTGCCTGAGCTTTTATCGTTTTCTATTCCCAAAAGCTTAACGCAGGAAAGCCCTATGGGGTTAGGTCTGAAGGGCGAGCGTGTGGCAAAAACCCCTTGACGTTTGTTACCTCCAAGCCTTGGCGGACGTACCGTAGGGGACCAAGTATCTCTTACAGCCTCAGAAAATTGCCATATAAGCCATATATGGGAAAACCCTTCCAACCCTCTGAAGGCTTCACTTCTTCCGTATTCGGGCAGAAATACTATTCTTCCCTCAAGCTCCTCCACAAGACCGCTTTGCCGTGGTATGCCGAACTTTGTGGGGAAATCGGTATGAATGTGACCTATTACTTTCAGCAAATGCTCCATTAATATCACCAATGCAATTATAGTTTATGCTTTTCGATTTGTCAAGCAAATGCCTTGACAATCCGCAGAATAAATAGTAAAATCAAATGAATACAAAATTCGGAGGCAGTATATGGAATATAATGCACTTACAACCGAGCAACTTAACGAGAAAAGCTTGCACATAGACGAGATGGATACCTTGTCCATGGTTAAGCTTATCAACGAAGAAGATAAAAAAGTAGCTATTGCAGTGGAAGAAGCGGCTCAGTCTTTGGCAAAAGCAATAGATTTAACTGCGGAAAGGCTTAAAAACGGCGGCAGACTGTTTTACGTAGGCGCAGGTACTTCGGGCAGGCTTGGCATACTTGATGCTTCCGAATGCCCTCCCACCTACGGCACCCCTTACGAAATGGTTCAAGGGCTTATTGCAGGCGGTAAGGAAGCCGCTTTCCGTGCCGCAGAAGGTGCCGAGGACAACGCCGAGGCTATGGTGGCTCAGCTAAAGGAGCATGATTTTTGCCAAAAGGACGTATGCGTGGCTATATCTGCCAGCGGCAGTGCCCCTTGCGTACACGGTGCCTTGGAGTATGCAAAAAGCATAGGAGCGTTGGCGGTTTCCGTTCAGTGTAACAAAAACAGTACGGCAATTCCTCTCTCTGACGTATCCATCGTAGCGGAGGTAGGCCCCGAAGTAATAAACGGCAGCACCCGAATGAAGGCAGGTACTGCCACAAAGCTTATACTTAACACCCTTTCTACCGGCGTTATGGTGCGCCTTGGCAGAGTTAAGGGGAACAGTATGGTTTATATGAAGCCCACCAACAAAAAGCTGATGGACAGAGCCGTGCGTATGGTTATGGCTCAAACGGGCAAGGATTACGACGTATGCAAGGAAGCTTTGCTTAAAGCAGACGGAGATATAAACACTGCAGTTAGTTCATTAGCATTCCTATAATAGCGTTGGACACCCTGAATCCCTTTTCGGTAAGGGAAAGCCTCCCGTTTTCGTAGACACCGCATCCCGTTTCAAATATAACGGACGGTACCTTCTCCAACGCTATAGGCGCACCTTCTGCAAGCCGCAAGCTTAACATGATTTCTTCTTCCCTTGCTTCAGCTTCGGTGATTTCCTCGGCGTTTTCATAGTCGGTGGGGGATAGAAATCCAAGCTTGGTTTTCTCCGTATAGGCTGTAACGTCTCTCGGCGTTTCAAATCGCCTATTGCGGAAAAAAGAGTGAGCGCCTGCGCCAAACCCAAAATAGGGCACCCGCTTCCAATATCCGGTGTTGTGCTTTGCCTCGTATCCGTCAAGGGCGAAGTTGGATATTTCGTAGTGGCTGTAGCCGCTATCTCTCAATAGTTTACATAATGTACAATATTGCCTTTCCTCACCGTCTTCGGCAGGGAAGGCATATTTTTCTTTATTATCAAACAAAGGCGTTCCTTCCTCAAGGCTTAATCCGTAGACCGAGATATGCTTCGGCTTTAGCTCTATAAGGCGGGAAACGCTGTAGGAAAGCGCACCTTCGTCTTCATTGGGCAGTGCAAATATCAAATCCGCGTTGACGTTATCAAACCCCGCAAGGTCAGCATTTTTAAAGCAAGCAACAAAATCCTCTGCGGTGTGAGGACGGTTAAGCAGCCTCAGCGTGGGGTCGTTAAAGGACTGTGCACCTAAAGAAAGGCGGTTGAATCCCGCCTTTCTCAATATACAAAGGTCATCGTAGGTAACCGTTTTTGGGTTAGCCTCAAGGGTAATTTCGGCACCGTTCTTAAGCTTAAAACACCGTTTTACCGCATCAAGCACGCGGCAAAGCCTTAAAGCACCCAAAACCGTAGGTGTACCGCCGCCGAAATAGACGGAGGTAACTAAAAATCCCTCGCTCCCTTCAAAGCCTTCCGTCTGCCTTATCAAAGCTTCGGTATAGCTGTCTAGCAAAGGCTCGTCCCACTGCGGGGTGGAGTAAAAAGCACAGTACGCACACTTGGAAACGCAGAAGGGAACGTGGTAATAAAGCATCAAATCTTCCATAAACGCTCTTATTCGTCCATTTTCAAAACCGCCATAAAGGCTTCTTTGGAAAGCTCTACGCTGCCGAGGGAGCGCATCTTCTTTTTACCTTCCTTCTGTTTCTCCAACAGCTTCTTCTTACGGGTAATATCGCCGCCGTAGCATTTTGCAAGTACGTCCTTACGCAACGCTCGTATGGTTTCTCTCGCTATTATCTTGCCGCCCACTGCTGCTTGTACGGGTATTTCAAAAAGCTGTCTGGGGATGTTATCCTTAAGCTTCTCAACGATTCGTCTTGCTCTTGCATAGCTCTTTTCGGAATGGACTATAAAGGAAAGCGCGTCCACGTTTTCGCCGTTAAGCAAGAAGTCAAGCTTGATAAGCTTGGATGCCTTGTAACCGTCAGGCTCGTAATCGAGTGAAGCGTATCCCTTGGTCTTGGACTTCAAGGAGTCAAAAAAGTCGTATATTATTTCGTTAAGAGGCAGTTCGTAGTGCAGTTCGGCTCTGTCGCCTGCCACGTATTTCATGTCGATAAACATACCGCGTCTGTCCTGACAAAGCTCCATTATACTGCCTACGTAAGCGGTGGGGGTAATAATGGTAGCCCTAACGATAGGCTCAGCCGCTTCTTCGATCTCGTCGGGTGAGGGGTAGTTAGTGGGGTTATCGATAAACTTAACCTCGCCGTTTTTGTATGTGATACGGTATATAACGCTGGGCGCAGTGGTGATAAGGTCAAGGTTGAACTCTCTCTCAAGTCTTTCCTGAATTATCTCCATGTGCAAAAGCCCCAAAAATCCGCAACGGAAACCAAACCCCAAAGCGGCAGAGGTCTCAGGCTCAAACAGAAAAGCACTGTCGTTAAGCCTTAGCTTATCCAAAGCATCCTTTAAATCTTCATATCTTGCCGCGCCTTCAGCGGGGTATATACCGCTGTAAACCATGGGCAGTACCTTTTTGAAGCCGGGCAAAGGCTCGTCTGCGGGACGCTCAACCAAGGTAACCGTGTCGCCCACCTCTGTATCGGCAATATTCTTTATGCTGGCGGTTAAATATCCAACCTCACCCGCGGTAAGCACGCCTTTTGGGTTAAAGCCGAAAGCGGAGAGGGTACCAACCTCCACCAGCTCAAACTCCGCACCCGTGTGCATCATCCTAACGGTATCACCAACCTTAACGGTGCCCTCTTTAACTCTGATATACACTACAACGCCTTTATAAGAGTCATAGTAAGAGTCGAAAATAAGCGCTTTAAGAGGGGCATCCTTATCACCCACGGGGGCGGGAACAGCCTTAACTATCTGCTCAAGCACATCCTTGATGTTAAGTCCCATCTTTGCGGAAATTGCAGGGGCATCCTCGGCAGGAATGCCGATTATTTCCTCAATTTCATCCTTGGTGCCCTGAATATTGGCACTGGGTAGGTCCATCTTATTAATAACGGGTAATATCTCCAAATCGTTGTCCACCGCAAGGTAAGCGTTTGCCAAGGTTTGCGCCTGAATTCCTTGGGTAGCATCAACCACAAGCAAAGCGCCTTCGCAGGATTGCAAAGAACGGCTTACCTCGTAGTTGAAGTCCACGTGGCCGGGAGTGTCGATAAGGTTCATATCGTAAATATTACCGTCATCGGCTTGATATTTAAAGTTAACGGCACGCGCCTTTATGGTGATGCCTCTCTCACGCTCCAGCTCCATGTTGTCAAGCATTCTGTCCACCGATTCGCGCTTGGAAACTGCCTCGGTGTACTCCAAAAGTCTGTCGGCAAGAGTGCTTTTGCCGTGGTCTATATGGGCAATTATTGAAAAATTACGAATTTTGCTTATATCTGTCATCGTTTTTCACCTGAAAAATTATTTGTCTTTAATAAAGTTCCAACTGCTGCGGCACATATCCTCAAGGTTGCGCTTTGCTTCCCAACCAAGCTCGTTTTTAGCCTTGGTGGGGTCAGCGTATACTGTAGGTACGTCGCCGGGGCGGCGCGGACATACGGTGTAGGGCACGTCAATTTCGTTAACGCGGGCAAAGGTGCGTATAAGGTCGTAAACGCTGTATCCGTTACCCGTGCCTAAATTATAGATATGCACGCCCGTTGCATTTTCAAGCTTGTTAAGTGCCGCCAAATGCCCTTCAGCCAAGTCGCAAACGTGTATATAATCTCTAACACCCGTACCGTCGGGGGTAGGGTAGTCATCTCCGAAAACCGTAAGAGATTTCATAATCCCTTTTGCGGTCTGGCAAATACGGGGCATTAAATTATTCGGGATGCCGTTGGGGTTTTCGCCTATAAGACCGCTTTCGTGAGCGCCGATAGGGTTAAAATACCTAAGCAGTGCTACGGAAAATTCCTTGTCAGACACCGCCACGTCCTTTAAAATCCCCTCGATATAAAGCTTGGTGGCACCGTAGGGATTAGTGGTGCTGTTGGGAAAATCTTCTCTTATGGGCACCGTTTTCGGCTCACCGTAAACGGTGGCGCTGGAGGAGAACACCATCTTCTTAACACCGTATTTTTCCATAAGTTTAAGCAGGTTAACGGTGCCGCTTATATTGTTTTCGTAATACATCAGCGGTTTTGCAACGGATTCGCCCACCGCTTTAAGTCCTGCAAAATGTATAACTGCATCTATCTTATTTTCTTTAAAAATAGGCTCCATGGAATCGGGATCTCTTAAATCTGCCACGTAAAAAGGGAAATCCTTGCCGGACAAAGCCTTAACCGCACGGACGGCTTCTTCGGAGCTGTTGTAAAAATTATCAAATCCAACGATATCCTTACCTGCCGTAAGCAATGCCAAAGCAGTGTGAGAGCCAATGTATCCCGATAAACCCGTAACAAGTATCATAATTCTTTGTCCTTTCTTTTAATAAATAATTTATCAAAAAAGCCGTAAAGGAGGTATCCGTTACGGCTTTTTTGCATTACATATTCAGCTTTTATTTAGCTTCTTTTTTAGCTGCCTCTTTTTCTTCAACCTTGAACCATTTTCTAAGCACGGACCAAATGGGAGCTGCAAGGAAAACGGAGGAGAAAAGACCTGCGATTATACCGATAATCAAAGGCAGTGCAAACGCCTTAATAGACTCAACACCAAGGATATAAACCAAAAGGATGGTTACGAGGGTGGTGAAGGTGGTATTGATGGAACGGAGCATGGTGGAATGAACACCGCCGTTAGCCGCTTCATCAAACTCAGGCATCTTACCGTAGTTCTCACGGATGCGGTCGAAGATAACGATGGTAGCGTTAATGGAATAACCCAATATCGTAAGACAAGCAGGGATTATATCCAAGGTCATCTCCCAACGGAAGATGGAGTAGAACAAGAACATAACGAACAGATTGAAGAACAAGCATGCAACGGAGGAAAGACCGGAAGCAACCTGCTTAAATCTGAAGGTGATATATACCAACATGAGAAGAATAGCAACCAAAGCGGCGATAAGAGCAGTCTTGGTCTGTGCGGAAGCACGGTTCTTACTGATGGTGCTTATATCGTTATGAACAACCTCCAAGTTTTCGTCAGCGTTGATCTTGTTAATGATCTGCTGTTCGAAAGAGGTGGAGTAGTAACTAACGGTTACTGTGCCGTCGTCAGTCTTTACGCTCTTAAATACGTCGTTGTACTTATCAAGTGCGTTAAGCTTTTCCTTAACGGAAGCATCGTCAACCTTAGTACCGTCTGCTACTTTGAAGGAGAAGTAAGAATAGGATTCGTCATCGTCGGTAGTGTTTGTCTTGTCGCCGATAACGTCTGCGCTTACGTTGTAAAGGGAAGCAAGCTCGTTGATAACCAAGGTATCAAAAGCGGTAACGGACTTAATGGTAACGATAACGGTCTTTGCGTTGGAAGTGGACTGGATCAAGGAAACGAACTTGTCTTCGCCAACGATGTCCTTAACGTGCTGTTCTATATCGTCTAAGTTGTCGGTAGGGGTCTTGTCCATTTGCAAAGTTATCTTGGAACCGCCCGTAAAATCAACGCCCATGTTAAATCCGCTGATAATAAAGGAAACAACGCCTACGAGAAGTATGGCTGCGGTTATGATAAACGCAATGTTCTTTTTCTTCAAGAAATCATAATTTTTCATTATTGGTTACCTCCTTCAGCCTTAGGGCAATAGAGGGAAGGCTTAACGAATCCCATGCCTATGAAGAGACGGATGAAAGCCTTGGAGAGGAAGAAAGCTGTCAGTACGGAAACAACAACACCGATGAACAGTGTAATACCGAAGCCTTTAACCATACCCTTGCCTATGAATACAAGAACCAAAGCCGCGATAGCGGTGGTAACGTTAGAGTCGATAACTGCGGAAAGTGCTTTCTTAAAGCCGGATTCGGAAGCGCTCTTAACGCTCTTACCTGCTCTTATTTCTTCCTTAATACGCTCAAATATAACTACGTTAGCGTCAACTGCCATACCGATGGAAAGTATGATACCCGCAATACCGGGGAGGGTAAGGGTAACGTTGAACATGATAAGGCAGAGGATTACTACGCCCGTGTATGCACAAAGAGAAAGGGAAGCAACAACGCCGGGAATACGGTAAATGATGATCATGAACAACATAACGATTATCAAACCGATAAGTGCAGCGGTAATACTGGTGTCAAGTGCTTCTTCACCGAGGGTTGCACTAACAACGCTCTTGGAGCCGTGAATCTCGTCGCACTTAAGCTCGTACTGCATAACACCTGCGTTGATGTAGCTTGCAAGTCTCTCAGCTTCGCTCTGATCTTCTTCAAAGGAAGGGCTGGAGATTATAGCACTGTCGCCGGTAATCTTTTCCTTACAAGAAGGAGAAGAAATAAGCTCGTCGCCTACGTAAATGGCAATATAGTTCTGACCTTCAGCCTTTTTGGAAGCCGCTTCGGTAATAGCGGCAAAAGTCTTCTGACCGGACGAGGTAAGCTGAAGCTGTACAACGGGTGTACGGGTTACGTTATCCTCGCTTGTGAAAGCAAAGAATGCTTCCTTAACGGCGGTGTAATCCATAACAATGTTGCCGTCACTGTCTCTGAAATTCAAAGCACCGCTTTTACCGTAATAGTCAACAACCTGATCGGGGTCGCTGTAACCGGGTATATCAAGCTGAATTTCGGTATCACTTATTTTATAAATGCTGGCTTCAGTATTGTTAACGCGCTTTGTAAGGATGTTAATCGTATCCTGAAGACCCTCTTCGGTAACAACCTCACCGTCTTTGGGTATAAGCTCAAAGACAACGGACGTACCGCCTGCCAAATCAAGACCCAAAGAGATTGCATCGTCTTCCACAAAACCCTTTTGGTCAATATCAATTCCTAACCAGCCAATCTTGAGATTAAGTCCGAACATTGCTATAAAAACTACCAATGTTACACACAGAAGCACAAGAATGGTACGCGCAACATTATACGCACGCGACATTTTCATAATCTACCTCCGGAATGAGTTACTTTATATATCCTAAAATATATAACAAATTTGTTGTGAAACCATAGGGCAAAATCAATACCCAAAATTCCACTAATCTCCATTATACTTGTCTGCCCTTGAAAAGTCAAGAAGAAAGTTTAAAAAAACGCGGTTTTTGTAAAAAAGAAAAATTTATGCTTAAAGGATGCCCTATTTCGGTGCGATAAGATTTGCCGGTATTTCCTTATATAATTTCATTTCAAATTCAAAATCCACCGTTGCCCCTGCGTTTATATAGATAGCAAGCCGTTCAGCTTCGGATTGATCATCTTCGAAATACGGACTGGTGATGATGACGCTGTCGCTGTCAATTCTTTCTTCAACGGTTGGCATAGAGAGCAATTCATCTCCAACGTAGATAGCAAGATAGTTCTCGCCGTCGTCCTTTTTGGAGATTTCATCGGTAATTTCAGCAAATTGCTTTGCCCCTTCATCGGTAAACTCAAGGCGAACAACGAACTCAAGGGAACTGCCGTCTTCGCTCTGCAAGGTGACGAACGCTTCCTTAACGGCAGCGTAGTCCATAAGTACTTCGCCGTCGCTGTTTTTGAAACTCAAAGGCTTGTTTTTGCAGTCCTCTAAGCAATCGTCAACGTATTGGATTATCGCGTCGGGAGAGGGAACGATGCCGTCATCAAAGAACTCTTCATCAAAGTTTGCACCGATATACAATAAGCCTTCGTCAACCGTTTCCGTATTCAAGCCTGTGATCTTCAATAAGTTTGCGGCTGTATAAAAGTCGTCTTCGTTTAAAGGCTCGCCGCTTGGGGTAACTAAATTAAACAGATAATTGTAGTTACATATGGCATACTCAATATACTCTGAGTCGGTCTCTGCGTTATCGCTGTCTTCTATAGCAGAGGAATCGCTGTCTTCTGCCACGAAGGAATCGCTATCCTCTGTGGCGTAATAGCTACTGTCTTCTGTTGCAGGGGGACTGCTTTTGTCTTTGCTCTTGTTATCGCTGTCACAAGAAGCAAGACAGGCGGCAAGTAAAGCGAAACACAAAACGAATATGAAAATTCCGTGAAATTTCTTCATAATCCTATCCTTTCTGCACATTAAATATTTAGGTTTTAAATAAAACGTCTTTTAGGCACCACAAGGTTTACGGCACGGGTATGGTTTTTCACGGTAACCTCTTTTTGCGCTTCCAGCTTTTCGCCGTCGATGGTAAAGCAAGGCTCCTTGTCAAACTGCATGTTGACCTCGGAGGTATGGAAAAGCTTTATACAACTGCATTCAAGCTTGTTCGAAAGCAAGGCCGTAATAAGCTCGGCGGCCTCTTTTAAATTCCTCGGCTTTCTTACAAGCACAAGCTCAAAGGTGCCGTCGTCGAAGCAGACCTCGTCGCGGTTAAGTCTTACAAGCCCCGCCACGGAGGTGGTGTTGCTTACGGAAGCGTAGATGAATTCGTCCTTGAACTTTTTGCCGTTAAAGCTCACCTTCATTTCAAAAGGCTTGATTTTGGTTAAATACTTGGTGCCTTCCAAAATGTACGCAAAATGCCCCAAGGAATTTTTAAGTCTTTGCGGTGCGGAATAAGAAGCGCCCGTAAAAGCACCCACCGCCGCAATATAGGAAAAATGTCTGCCGTTTATACTGCCCAGATCGTAGGGCATTACGGTACCGTTTATTATGGACATAGCCGCGGATTTCGGATTTTTGGATATACCCAGACTTTTGGCAAAGTCGTTGGTGCTTCCCATGGGGATATATCCTACGGGGGTTCCCGATTTGCTCTCGCAAACACCTCTGAGCACCTCGCTGAGGGTGCCGTCGCCGCCGCAACACACGACTGCGCTGTAATTCTTCGCGTGCTCTTTTAAATATTCGGGCGTGCCGCTTTTTCTCGTGGGATAGACCGTTACCGTATAGCCTGCCTTTGTGAATATGGTTAACAGGTCAAGCAGTATATCCTTGACCTTGCAAATGCCGGACTTAGGGTTGGCAACTAAAAGCATATTCCCTTTATTTATGGGTGTTTTCATACGAATATCCTCTCGTTAAAGCTCGGACGGTTTTTTGATGCCCTTTTCCGTTACGAACGCCGTTATAAGATGGGCGGGCGTAACGTCAAAAGCGGGGTTGTATATGCAAGCCTTTGAAGTAACCATGGGCTTATCGTACCACAAGCTTCTCACCTCGTCGGCAGACCTCTGCTCAATAACGATGTCCTTGCCCGTGGCGGTGTTAAAATCAATGGTGGAGTAAGGGGCACATACGTAAAACGGTACGGAAAAATGCTTGGCAAGTATAGCCAGCATATAGGTTCCTATTTTGTTTGCCGTATCGCCGTTGGCGGCAACTCTGTCACAGCCCGTAAAAATTGCGCTGATTTTTCCGCTTGCCAGAACGGAAGCCGCCATATTATCGCAAACGGTGGTGGTATCTATACCGTTTTCCGTCAGCTCAAAAGCAGTAAGTCTCGCCCCTTGAAGCAGGGGACGGGTCTCCAAAGAATAAACGCTTGTTTTTATTCCTTTTTCTGCGGCAACGTATATGGGTGCCAAAGCAGTGCCGTATTCAACAGCCGCCAAAGCGCCTGCGTTACATACGGTCATTACGGTGTCCCCGTTTTTAAGCAAGCCGCATCCGTATTCACCTATTGCTTTGCATACGGCAATATCTCTCTCTTCGGTGGCTACAGCCTCGGCTTTTAATGCACTGATCAGCGCGGCCACTCCGCCGCCCTTGTTTGCTTCGGCACAGCGGAGCATATTCTCCAGCGCCCAGGACAAATTCTTTGCCGTAGGTCTTGTGGCGTTAAGCGCCTCCGCATCCGCAATAAGCCTCTTCATAAACGCTTCCGTATTATCGGCACCGTATCTTGCCGCCAAGGCATAAAGTCCCTCTGCGGCGGCAACACCTATTGCGGGTGCACCTCTTACTCTGAGCTTTTTGATAGCCTCGCAAATCTCGTCAAGCTTTGAGAGCCGTATCAGCTTGAGCTCCGAGGGCAATAAAGTCTGGTCTATAATAACAAGCTCGTCGGTTTCTCTGTCAAGAGTAACCGTTTTCGGTAATTTCTTTTCTAACATGATTTTATAATCTCACTTACCAAGCCGCCCAATACGACGCTTTGTTTTTTGCCGGTCTCCGTAACTTCTTCGTGGGTAAGCTTGTTGCCGGTGATACCTGCCGCCATATTGGTTATGAGGGAGATGGTAAGCACCTTCAGTCCGCAATGTACGGCGGCGATAACTTCGGGAACCGTGGACATACCCACCGCATCGGCGCCTAAAATTCTAAAGGCTCTTATTTCCGCAGGAGTTTCATAAGAGGGACCCGTACAAGCTAAATATACACCTTTTTTAAGGTCAATCCCAAGCTTGCTCGCGCATTCCTCTGCGATTTTTCTAAGCTCGGGGTTGTAAGCGTAGGTCATATCGGGAAATCTGACACCCAGCCCGTCATCGTTCTGGCCCATAAGCGGGTTGCGCCCCTGGAAGTTGATGTGATCCTCCACAAGCATAATGTCACCCACCTTAAAGGAGGTGTTGACACCGCCGGTAGCGTTGGTAAGGAATATCTTGTCCGCACCTAATTTTCTAAGCACGCGGAGAGGGAACACCAAGTCTGTGGGGGAGTGACCTTCGTACAGATGAAGTCTTCCGTCCATACAAGCCACGTTTTTGCCCTCAACCGTGCCCAATATCAGTCTTCCGTTATGGGCGGGCGCGGTAGAAACACCAAATCCCGGTATATCGCCGTAGGGAATAATGGTTTTCGCCTCAACTCTGTCTGCAAATCCCGCAAGACCGCTGCCGAGTACTACTATTATTTCAGGCTTGAATCCGCCCGAAAGCTCGTTTATTTTATTGCAAGCCGCTGTATAGTTCATATTTAACCTCCCAATTTTTCCGATATTCTTTTAGCTCTGTTTTTGGTTTCAAAACGTTCTTTTTCTATGTCAATGGTGGTGAATTCACCGTGGTCGTACAGTATGTTGCCGTCACATATGGTCATGACCACGTCAGAACCTTGAGCCGAGTAAACCAGATTAGCCGCCATATTGTGTACCGGCTCCATATAAGGCTTATCTACGTTGAGAACGGTGATATCGGCACAAAAACCCTCTTTTATCAGACCGCAATCGGTTCTGCCTTGGGAAAGCGCACCCGCCCTTGAAGCGGCGTAAAGCGCTTGCGCGGGGGTGATAAGGGTGGGGTCGGAAGCGAGCGCTTTGTTCATGGTGGCAAACAGTTTAAGCTCCTCAAACAAGTTTAGGTTGTTGTTGCTTGCGGCACCGTCCGTACCAAGACCTATGTTAATGCCGGCACCGAGCATGGATCTAACGTCTGCAAATCCGCTGGCAAGCTTCAGGTTGCTTATGGGGTTGTTGGCAACGGTAACGCCCTTCCTTGCAAGTATCTCAAAATCCTCGCCCTCCAAATAAACGCAGTGGGCGGCGGTGCAGGGCACGTCGAATGCGCCGTGTTTTTCGAAGTAAGCGGCAGGGGTAAGTCCGTGTCTTGCTTTGCATTCCTCGTGCTCGGACTTGGTTTCCGAAAGGTGCAAATGCATATTCATACCACGCTCTTTTGCCATGGCGGAGGCCGCCTCCACCACTATGGGATTTGTGGTGTATTCAGCGTGGACGCCCATATCAAGCTTAAAGCGCGTGCTTGCTTTTATTCCGGCGTCTTCAAAGCACCCCATGTATTCTTTATATTCGCTGAGTTTGGTAATATCCGTTTTGTCAAAGCAAACTATCGCGTTGGAAGCGTTCATTTTCAGTCCGCTTTTTTCGGTGGCTTCATACAAATAAGGAAGTTTGTAATACATCTCCGTAGAGCTTACGCAACCGAAGCGTAAAAGCTCTGCCTGCGCCATAAGGGTGGCGTGATAAATATCCTCGCCTATGATCTCTGCCTCAAAGGGAAAAACTCTCGTATTAAGCCAATCGGAAAGCGCAAGATTCTCCGCATACCCTCGCAGTAACACCATGGGAAGATGGGTGTGTATATTGTAAAAGGCGGGTATGGCGCAAAGTCCGTTACCGTCTTTCGTTATATCGTAAGCTTCTGCAGGGGCGGTATCGGAAACGAGGGATATTTTCCCGTCTTTTATGCCCAAATACATATTGCTTTTAATCTCAAAGTTTTCGTCAGCCAAGGAGATGTTTTTAAACAGAATGCTTTCAGCCATCGTATTTTCCTCCCATAATCAACCAAAAAATATTTAATCAAGCTATTATAGCACTAACGGTACGGATTTTCAAGATATTTATGCTAATGGATAAACGTTTTGTCATATGTTGACTTTACATTTAAAACGTGATATAATTGTGATACTCGGTAAATGCATTTTATCGCAAACGATTTTTGGGAGGATTATTATGAAAAAACTTATGGCTTTATTGCTTTCCGTGCTGCTTACCGTTCCTTTCGTTGCCTGCGGTGACGAAGGCGGAGATGAAAGTTTAAAGGTCGATGACAGCTCAGCCGTTTCTCAAAAGGAAGAGGATATAGCTTTTGAAGAACAGATTGTCGTTGATAATGATAAGTGCCTGATAAAAATTACGGGTATAGATGCGGACAACCTGTTCGGTTATACCTTGAACGTGTATCTTGAAAATAAATCTGAAGATACGCCTTATCTTTTTACCGTGAATAAAGCTGTCGTTAACGGTGTTGATTGCCCCGTGTTGCTTTATGTGGAGGTAGACCCCGGCTCCAATACCGACTATGAGGTTACCCTTATGGATACTGAACTGAAGGAATACGGCGTAGGCGATTATACCGATATAATCCTTTATTTCACAGTTGAGGACGCAAACAACATCGCTTTGGATCCCGTAGTGGAAGAAAACGTGCACGTTTATCCCCTTGGCAAAGACAAGGCGACTAAATTCAGCAGAAAGCCCAAAGATACCGACGTAGTGTTAGCCGACGAATCCGAGGTGAAGGTTACCGTTATCGATTATAAGCTTGATGACGTATGGGGTTATACGATTGTGTTCTTCGTGGAGAATAATTCCGATAAAGATATTTCGGTTTCATCTGAGAATGAAAGCTTGAACGGCGTTGCATTTGAGCCTTTGTTCGCCAATTCCGTTCCCGCAAAATGCAGTTCCTTCGAAACTATGTGCTTCTATAACGATTTCTTGGAGAACAACTCTATAGAAACGGTAGAGGAAATAAAGTTTATCCTAAAGGGTAACGAAGATGCAACTTGGTCTTCATTGTTCGAAAAGGAAATAACCCTTAACCCCCAAGCGTAGTACTAATAAAAGCAAACCTGCCTCGGCAACGGTGTCACAACACCGTTGCCGAGGTTTTCTCTCGGTTATAAAAAATATTTGCAAATATCAAATAAAATATTATATTTCTATTGAAAAAAACAAAGAAAAATGATATAATAGATTATTAATAGGCAAAATGTGGAGGTTATATGGAAAACTTAAAATTAGCGGGGCTTCTTTTCCCCGATGTTGATAAAGATACGGAATATTATGAGGCGATGTACCCGCCTCGCAATTTAAAGGAAGGCGCGGCGGTAACCCGTTTTGCACCCAGCCCCACCGGTTTCGTGCATTTCGGCGGCTTGTTCCCCGTTTTGGTAGGTGAAAGACTTGCCCATCAAAGCGAGGGTGTGTTTTATCTCAGAATAGAGGATACGGACTCTAAGCGTGAGGTAGAGGGTGCGGAGAACGATATAATAAAAGCTTTTGAGAGCTTTGGCATAAAATTTGACGAAAGCGTGGTTCACGGCGGCGAGTACGGTCCCTACAGACAAAGTGACCGCCGCGCCATTTACCGTTGCTATGCGAAAAAGCTGGTAGCGGAAGGGAAGGCGTACCCTTGCTTCTGCACCGCTGAGGAGCTTACCGAGCTTCGTGAAAAGCAGGAGGCGGAAAAGGTAGTACCAGGCTATTACGGCAAGTACGTAAAATGCCGCGATCTGAGCTACGAGCAGGTGGAAGCAAACCTTAAAGCGGGCAAACCCTTCGTTCTTCGCTTTAAGTCTTTCGGCTCTTCCGAAAACAAGGTTAAGTTTACCGACCTTATAAAGGGAACAATAGAAATAACCGAGAACGATATAGACCACGTGTTGCTTAAAAGCGACGGGATGCCTACCTATCACTTGGCACACGCGGTTGACGACCATTTGATGCACACCACCCACGTTGTAAGAGGTGAAGAGTGGTTGCCCAGCCTTCCTTATCACATCCAGCTTTTCAAGGCGTTTGATTTTAAGATACCCAAGTATTTGCATATATCTCAGCTTATGCGCCTTGCAGAAGTGACGGAGGAAGACGGTACGGTAAAGCAGGTTAAAAAGAAGCTTTCCAAGCGTGATAAGGGTGCAGGTCTTACTTCATATATCAGCGACGGTTACGCCCCCGAATGCGTAATTGAATACGTAATGACCTTGTTGAACTCTAATTTTGAGGATTGGCGCAGAGCTAATCCCACAGCTCCCGTGGATGAGTTTAAGTTCTCTATAAAGAAGATGAGCGCATCCGGTTCTTTGTTTGACCTTAAAAAGTTAGCCGACGTAAGTAAAAACGTGCTTTCCCGTATGAGCGGAGAAGAGATTTTAAGCAGAGTTATAAATTGGGCGGAAAGCGAAGATAAGGAGTTTTATGATCTGCTTACAGCAGATAAGGACAAGGCGCTTCGCATTCTGTCCATCGGCAGAGGCGGCGCAAAACCCCGTAAGGATTTCGGACTTTACAGCGAGGTTAAGGGGCATATCGGATTCTTCTATGACGAATATTTTGAGTATATAGATGCCATCCCCGATAATTTCTCCAAGGACGATATAAAGAAGGCAATAGAGCTGTTTATAGACAGTTACGACGAATCCGACGAGCAAAGCGTATGGTTTGATAAGATAAAAGCCGTTGCCGCTGCTATAGGTTATTCCCCCGATATAAAGGCGTATAAAGCAAACCCCGAAGCCTTCGGCGGTCACGTAGGTGACGTAAGTATGTTCCTCAGAATAGCCGTGACGGGTAAGATGAACAGTCCCGATATGTACGAGGTTATGTCTATATTGGGCAAGGAAAAGGTAATATCCCGCCTTAATGGCTTCAAGGCTGAACTTTAAAGGAGATTTTTAATATATGGAAAACAGCAGTAACTATTTGTTTGATATAATTCAAAACGATTTGGACGAGGGCAAGGTTAATAAGGTGCACACCCGTTTCCCCCCCGAACCTAACGGTTGCCTTCACATAGGCAGTGCCAAGGCGATATGCATAAATTACAGTGCCGCTAAAAAATTCGGCGGTGAGTTTAATTTGCGCTATGACGATACCAACCCCTCCAAGGAAGAGGATAGCTACGTTAAGTCTATATACGAGGACCTTTTGTGGTTGGGCGCTGTTCCCAACAGAGTACTTTACGGCTCCGATTATTTTGAGAAGTGCTATGAATACGCGGTACTGCTCATAAAAAAAGGCTTGGCATACGTATGCGACCTTTCAAGCGAGGAAATGCGTGAGTACAGAGGTACGCTTACCGAACCCGGTAAGGAGAGCCCTTACAGAAACCGCAGCGTTGAAGAAAATTTAGAGCTGTTTGAGAAAATGAAGAACGGCGAGTTTGCAGACGGCGCGTGCACTCTCAGAGCGAAGATTGATATGTCTTCTCCCAATATGAATTTGCGCGACCCTGCAATATACCGTATACTCAGAGCGACCCATCACCGTCAGGGAGATAAATGGTGCATCTATCCTCTTTACGATTTTGCACATCCCATTCAGGATGCTCTTGAGGGTATAACCCACTCCATGTGCTCTATCGAGTTCGAAAACCACCGTCCCCTTTACGATTGGGTGGTAGAAAATATAGGCTTCGAACAGCCGCCTCATCAGTACGAGTTTGCCCGTCTTAACGTTACCAACACGGTAATGAGCAAGCGTTATTTGCGTAAGCTCGTGGAAGAAGGCTACGTAGACGGATGGGACGATCCCCGTATGCCCACTTTGTCAGGCTTGCGCCGCAGAGGCTATACTCCCACGAGCATTTTCAGCTTTGTGGAGAAAGCGGGCGTTGCAAAGAATTTCAGCATCGTGGATATAGCACTTCTTGAGCATTGCTTAAGAGATGAGCTTAACGCCAACGCTCTGCGCAGAGTGGCCGTTACCGAGCCGTTAAAGCTTGTAATAGACAACTATCCCGAGGATCAAACGGAATATTTCCCCCTCTCCAACAACCCTAACGATGAGAGCGCGGGTACCAGAGAGCTTCCGTTTACCAAGGAGCTTTATATTGAAAAGTCTGACTTTGCCCTTGTTCCCCCTCCAAAGTATTTCCGTCTGAAGCCTGACGGTGAGGTAAGACTTATGGGCGCATATATTGTAAAATATAACGGTGTGGAAACGGATGAAGACGGCAACGTTATCTGCGTGCACTGTAACGCTGACCTTGTAAGCCGTAACGGAATGCCTCACGACGGAAGAAAAGTCAAGGGCACCATTCATTGGGTTTCCGCAAGCCATTGTATTGATGCGGAGATAAGACTTTACGATAAATTGTTCACCATAGAAAATACCGGTGCAATCCCCGAAGATAAGACCTATGACGATTATCTTAACTCCGAAAGCCTAAAGGTCTACACAGGCTGTAAGTTGGAGGAGTCCTTGAAGGATGCCGCCCCCGGTGAAAAGTTCCAGTTTGTTCGTACGGGATATTTCTGCAAGGATACTAAGTGCGACGGTGTTTACAACCGTACCGTTGAGCTTAAAGATTCAAAACCCGTATCGGAGATGAAAAAATAGTTATGAATATGTATTTACAGCTTTTCTTGGCTTATGCTAAGGTAGGCGCTGTAACTTTTGGCGGCGGTTACGCTATGCTTCCCGTATTAAAGAGGGAGCTGGTTGACCGCAGAAATTGGGTAAGCGAGGACGACCTTGTAGATTGCTACGCAATAGGGCAGTGTACTCCCGGTGTTATTGCGGTTAATGCCGCAACCCTTATCGGATACCAAAAAAAAGGCATATTGGGTTCAATTTGCGCTACCGTGGGTGTGGTATTCGTACCCGTGCTTATTATAATTTCCATCGCCACTTTGATAGAGCAATTTGCGGATAACAAATACGTACAGCACGCCCTTGCGGGGATGAGTGTGGCTATTTGTGCGCTTATAACCTTGACGGTTATCGGCCTTATAAAAAAGACCTGCAAGGACGTACCCGCCGTCATAATCGCTTTATGCGTTTTTATCCTATGTATGCTTGTGGATATACCGACGGTGTTCGTTGTGATAGCGGCGGCGATAGCAGGTGTAATAATTAAAAACGTAAAAGTTGCAAAAGCAAAAAAAGGAGGTAAAAGCTGATGCTTACACTTCTTTGGTGCTTTTGGGAATACTTTCAGGTAGGGCTTTTTGCCGTAGGCGGCGGTCTTGCTACCATCCCTTTCCTTGAGGACATAGCAAGAAGACACCCCGACTGGTTCAGCTTGGAACAGCTGAGGAACTTCGTGGCTATCTCCGAGTCTACGCCCGGTCCCATAGGCATAAACATAGCCACCTATGCAGGTTATAAAATATCGGGGCCGATAGGTTCTATTGTCTGCGTTTTCGCCCTTATTTTGCCTGCGTTTCTCGTGGTTTTGCTGATAGCAAGAGTGCTTGATAAGTTTAAAAGCAGTAATCTGGTCAACAGCGCCTTTTACGGTATTCGTCCTGCAACCACTGCTCTTATAGCAAGTGCTGTGATCTCCACGTTTGCAGAGGTGCTTATAGATACTTCGGCGGTAGCGTCGGTAAAAAGCTTTTTCACCTCTATAGACGGGGGAAACTTGATCCTTTTTGCCGTAATACTTACGGCAAGCCTGCTTTTTAAAAAACTGCACCCCGTAGTGTTTATAGGTGTGGGCGCAGTGGCAGGCATAGTATTTTCAATGTAAATTTGTTGGGTTTAAGGAGGTTTTGGTATGCATAGAATTGACCCCCAATTTTCCGAAGTAAATGCCGAGATCGAGGAGCTTTCCAAGCTTTGCGTGGAGAACGGGCAAATCAATCCGGAGCTTTATTCTAAATATAACGTAAAAAGAGGTCTTCGTGACACCAGCGGTAAGGGCGTTCTTACCGGTCTTACAGAGATAGCAGAGGTTCACTCCTATTCGGTAGTAGACGAGGAGCTTGTTCCTTGCGAGGGTAAGCTTTACTATCGCGGTATCAATATAGAAGAGCTGGTGGACGGCTTTTTGAAGGACGGCAGAACCGGATACGAGGAAACGGTTTATCTGCTTCTTTTCGGTAACCTGCCAACCGAGGAACAGCTAAAGAGCTTTTCAGAGCTTTTGACAAACTACAGAAGCTTGCCTAAGCACTTTTTGCGTGACGTTATAATGAAGGCTTCCAGCAGGGATATGATGAACTCTCTTGCAAAAAGTATACTTTCCTTGTATTCCTACGATGCAAACGCAGATGATACGAGCATTCCTAACGTACTCAGACAGTCGTTGGAGCTTATATCCATATTCCCCATGCTGGCGGTTTACGGTTATCAGGCGTATTCCTATTATCACGACGGAAAAAGTCTTATTATACACGCACCCAAAAAGGAGATGTCCACCGCGGAAAATTTACTTCTCCTTTTGCGCGGTGAAAATAATTATACCGAGCTTGAGGTTAAGCTTCTTGACTTAGCCTTGGTGCTTCACGCAGACCACGGCGGCGGTAACAACTCCACCTTTACCACCCGTGTGGTTACCTCTACGGGTACCGATACGTATTCTGCCATAACTGCGGCAGTAGGCTCTCTCAAAGGGCCCCGTCACGGCGGCGCAAACATTAAGGTGGTTGAGATGTTTGACGATATGAAGAAGAACGTTGCCGACTGGACGGACGACGAGCAAATTACGGAGTATTTGAAGAAGCTTTTGCACAAGGAGGCTTTTGACAAAAAAGGCCTTATTTACGGTATGGGACACGCGGTTTATTCCCTGTCTGACCCCCGTTCTGAAGTGTTTAAGCGCTTCGTAAAGGATTTGGCAATAGAAAAGGACAGACTTGACGAGTTGGATCTTTATATGAGAGTGGAACGCTTGGCACCCAAAATCATAGCGGGCGAGCGCCATATGTATAAGGGCATCAGCGCTAATATCGACTTTTACAGCGGTTTCGTATACAGTATGCTGGATTTGCCCAGAGAGCTGTTTACACCTATTTTCGCCGTTTCCAGAATAGCAGGCTGGTGTGCTCACCGTATAGAAGAGCTTGTAAATACGGGTAAGATCATCCGTCCCGCCTTCAAAAACGTGTGCAAGCACAAGGCTTATACACCTATTGACGAGAGATAGTTTATGAAAAGAATTTTCGGTGCTTTAGCGGCTTTGCTTCTGCTTTTCGGCGCCTTCGTAACGGTATCTGCCGATACGGAATCGGCAAGGGATTTGGCGGTTATAAAGCTTGGCTCTGCAGGAGAGGGCAGTACGGTAAACTATTTCGTTTTGCGTACCGTTATGGGTTATTGTGATGAAGACGGTGTTTGCAAAGGCGAGTTGTTTGACGGTGTGGTTTTCGAGGAATCACAAAAAACAAATACCCCCGAAAAAGCAGAGGTTTTTATAGACGAGCTTACTCTGAAGGGCGGTGCTCTTGCTTCGGCAGAGCAGGCGGCGCGTGAGCTTGAAGAAAACGGATATTTGGAAAAAGGACAGCGTTACCCCGTGTACGTGTCCTTCCCTAACGCTACGGACTTTTTTGAAACCGAAGAAGAGATAAAGGAGTTTTGTGCGTATTTCATAGACACTTTGGTTTTTGCCTTCGAATTTCAAGAATACGAAGATATATGCCTTAAAGGTATGTATTTCGGCGACGGCTATGACGAAAACGAGAAGTTAAGGTCCTTTTGCATAAGCCTTGCAAAAGAAAAAGGCTTGGAGTGTGTGGCTGTTACCGCCGAAGGTCATCCCATCGAGGCAGATAAGGTCTATGCTTCCAATAAACAATTTGAGGATAGATTCGGCGCCGTAGAGCACGGCGGTGTGGTCTTGCCGTTGGATGGAGTGCCTACTGACGAAGACAATTCTTCCGTTAAAAAGCTTTTGGAAAACGCAATAGAGTTTTCCGAGTTTGACGGAAGCGCGCCCTTGCTCTTTACCTTCGAGGCTTTCAATAACCTTTACGATTGTGCCATAGCAACGGCTCAGGACTTTCCGAACGAAAACGGAAGGCTTGCTTACGACTGTGTAAAGGACTGCCTTAAAAGAGATTTTGAAGGTCTTCGCAGTGTATATAAGGAGCTTAAAAGTGCTGATAATTCCGCTTCCGAAGACAATCTGCCCTTGAATATAATTTTTTCCACGGCTTTGTGCGCGGCAGGCGCAGGGGCAATATCCTATATCCTTATCAGAAAGGCTAAACGCAATGGAAAATAACAGCACGCCCAAGGCCAAAGAAAAGCGCTTGATCAAAAAAACGGCTTTGATAATCGCGGCAGTTGCTCTGTCGTTGGCGGCGGTTTTGGGCGCGTTATACGCGGTTAAGAGCTTTTTGAACAGAGATAAGTTTGATTATAAAGACGAAAACAGCAGTATATATTTCTTCCCCGCAGATTATGACGCCAACCCCGAAGACGATGCGGCGTATATGGCTATGAACAGGGACGTATGGTTTTCCGATGACGGCGGTACGGGCGGTTATCTCGATAGCGCCGACGGAGAATCGGACAGCATCAAAGGACTTATGTACAGATACTTTAAGTCTTTGAAGGAGGGTGATGCCACATTGCACGAGGCCTTGCTTTCCGACTATTACAAAGCCAACTACGTGGTGCAGGAAAAATTCACCTGTCAGAAGGTGCACGATATTACGGTTACCTTCAATCAGGGCGATCTGATCGACGGTATTTACCGTTGGTATTTCAGAGTAAGCTACGAGATATACGAAAACAACGGCACGTATCGCACTGACATCGGTTCTGAAACCCCGCGGGTTATGAGCTTTGAAGTGATTTACGAGGATAACGGATACAAAATAAATTCCATAGGGTATATTACTGCCAAACAATAAGGAGATAAGCTTATGAAAAAAGTAGATCCCATTCAGTATAAGGACGAATGTATTGCTATTTGGAACAGCTACGTGGAAAGCGGAGAGGTAGTGTTCAAGCCTCTTGACAGCGCTTCCTTTGACTCTGTGTTTTTGCGTAGCGGTGTGAACAACGTTTATGCAGGTCTTGCGGATGAAGAAGGACTTGCAGGCTTCGGTGCCGCTAATTTTGCCGACGGCGCCATAGTTGCTTATATAACCTATATAGGTGTCAGAAAAGATCTGCGCGGCAAAGGTATTGCCAAGGAAATATTGTCCGAGCTTGAATCGGAGTTGAAAAAGGCAAACCCCTCTCTTGAAAAAATAGAGCTTGTGTTCTATAACCCTTGTCAGATAGCTTGGTATATACCGGAAGCGGCACCCCACGACCATCCCGGTACCCCCGGCGTGGATATGGCAAGCTCCGCATACCGATTCTTTGCAAAAGCGGGATACGTTGACTACGCTATACAAAACGCCTATTATTTGCCCCTCAAGAACTACGTTTACCCCGATGCTATTGCCGATGGTATCAAGCGTTTGAAGGAAGCGGAGATAGAGATAGGCTATTACGATAATGATAAGCATTGCGGCTTTTCGGAGTTCTTTGATAACATAAAGAACGAAGGCTGGAGAAAGCAAGTGCTTTCCCGTCTGGACGAGAAGATAGTCGTAGCCACCCATAACGGCAAGGTGGTAGGCTATACAGGCCCCCTTACAATATCTGCCGACGGCAGAGGTATGTTCTGCGGAATAGGCGTTCATACCGAGTACAGACAGCATGGTATAGGCAAGATAATATTTGCTACCATGTGTAAGAATCATTCCGAAAACGGTGCCACCTTTATGTCTTTGTTTACGGGAACGACCAACCCCGCAAGGAAGATATACGAGGGTGCAGGCTTTGAAATAGTACGTAGCTTTGCCGATATGCGCAAAGTGCTTAACTGATGTGGTATTACCTTGCGGCAATATCCTTGCTTTCGGTAATTCTTTGTGTTTATGATAAAAGTGCGGCTCGCCTTAAAGTGCGCAGAATATCGGAGAAGACATTGTTTTTCCTGTCAGCGTTGGGCGGCGCACTTTTTATGTTTATAACGATGCTTATCATAAGACATAAAACAAAAAAAGCAAGCTTTATGATATTTCTGCCGCTTATGGCTATGATACATTTATTGGCTGTTATTTATTTTGAGTATAGGGGGATGCATCTGTGAAAAAAGCGGAATTACTTGCACCTGCAGGCAGTATAGAAGCGCTTAAAGCGGCAGTTTGGGCAGGCGCAGATGCAGTGTATTTCGGCGGTAAAGCCTTCAATGCCCGCGCTTTTGCGGGGAATTTTGAAGGCGAGCAAATGAAGACCGCTATTGAGTTTTGCCGTCTTTACGGTGTAAAAGTATATATAACCCTTAATACCTTGTTGTCCGACAAGGAGATAGAAACAGCCTTAAAGTTTGTAAGGGAGTTGGAAGAATCAACTCCGCCCGATGCTTATATAGTTCAGGATTTAGGGCTTGTTAAGTGTTTAAAGCACGCTTTTCCCGAACTGACTATCCATGC
>JAFQHW010000048.1 GCA_017397805.1 Clostridia bacterium
CCTTATTTTTCTACTTCATTATATTTGTTTGTTTTCTTTTTCGTGCTCTGTGCCTTTGTCAGTGGTCTGAAGGAGGGCATCGCCCTCCTTTTAAACTATCAAATACAGTATTCCGTATATAATCGGCTGATGCACCACGTAAATAATAAGGGAATGTCTTCCGCAAAAGGACAAAAAACGGCAAACCGCGTTACCTTGCGGAAAGTTGGGGAACAAGCTCTTTTTCTCCTTATATAAAAGCTTGCCAAGTCCCGCACCTATCAAAAACCAGCCTAAATTGGGGAACAAGGGAAAATAGTCGGACATACCCGAAACGTCCGTATCAAACCCCAACACCAAAAGGGGAGCAAAATCCGTGTGGATACCGTCTATAACAAGCTTGCCCGTAAGAATTATGCCAAGTCCCAAAGCAAACAGAAGCCAAAAGGGCAATTTTTTAAAAATCGGGTACAACAGCATACACACACCCAACAGATGCAGTATGCCGAAATAAACGGGCAAAAGGTTGCCTAACCCCATCCGATTGCCTAACTCAAAGCCTAAGCTTACAAGCAGTCCGCAACCTAAAACGATAAGTCCGCGCTTTATGCTTCTGCTGCCCAAGGTAACGCAAACGCCTGACAAAATTATAAAAAGCAACGCGCCGTAGGTGATGGCAATATCGTATATAAGGGGCGGTCTGAAATCCGTCAGCATAAAATCCAAATCCCAAACGGTGTGCACCGCCACCATGCCCAGTATGCACAAGCCGCGGAAGCTGTCCAGCTCCCAAATCCTGCTTTTTTTAACTTTTTCTGCCAAAAAGTTCACCTCGCTTCTGCCATAGTTTACCATATGGGGCGAAATAATACAAGGGTTTTCAGCTTAAAGATTTTTACAAACGAGCAACGGTGCACCTTTTAAAGCGCTTGTATTTTTTGTTTGTATTTTGGCTTAGCGTCTTTCGCAAAATAAGAGCGAACTTCCGAAAACAAAACGATTTTTAAGGAAGATAAACTATGACGAATAATAAAAAGGCAGGTAAAATATAATGAAAACGGCAAAAATCGCGGTGGTTTTATTGGCGGTATTGATCTTTGCAACCACCTTCGCAATAAACGCTTCCGCTTGGGATTACAAAGTTGTAAAGGGTGACAGCTTCTGGAAGATATCCCAAAAATATTCAGTTAATTTTAAAGAGCTTATAAGGGCAAATCCTCAGTTTGAAAACCACGATTTAATATACCCCGACGACGTGATACACATGCCCGACACGGAAAACGGGGAGTATGCGGACGCTGAAGTGCGCGGACTTTTTGACTCGATAAACGATTTTCGAAGCAAGGAAGGGTTAAAGGAGCTCAGCTTGGATAAAAAGGTTTCCGCAGCGGCGCAAGCAAAAGCGGAGGATCTGGCGGCAAAGAATTATTTCTCCCATATAAGTCCCACCTACGGCACACCGTCACAAATGCTTAATGATTTCGGCATAAGCTACAGATATATGGGCGAGAATATTGCCAAGGGCGCTTCCGCCCAAGAAACCGTCTACGCTTGGATGAACAGCAAGGGTCACCGCGACAATATACTGAACCAAAACTTTACCAAGATCGGCGTGGGATATTGCCAAAGCGAAAAAATATGGGTGACCATATTTATATAGTGTAGAAATAGCGGAAACGGGGCCGTAAAAGGCTTCGTTTCCTCGTTTATACGTATTTTTAGCCAAAGACAGAAAAAATATTAAATTTCTATTTTATTTTTGCATTTTGTGTGATATAATGACGTGTCAAATAAAGACGGAAACGATAGGGAGATGCGGCAATGGCTATACAAAGTCTTACACATTTTGCGGACAAGCATTTCGGCGGCGATAAATCGGCGGCCCTCAGTCAGCTGGCGGCAGAGGTTTACGGCTGTAAATACGAATATATAAATAACAGGGACGAGGTTTATAATATCCTTGATTCTCTGACCGACGAGGAAAAGACAGAGTATTCGGGATATCTGGCTTCGGAGAAAGGGAAAGCACCCGAATGGGCGGCATCCTCCAAGAAGATAAACCGCCGTTGCCGATTGCTTGGCTTGGAGTATGAGGATTTTGATTTGGCAAAGGGTAACCCCTACAGACAAAAGCTGTTGATATGCCTCATAATCTTGGTGTACAGTATCGTAATGATATGGTTTTTCAAAAACAAGCCCGAATGGTTCAATTCGGTTAACTATCCCAAGATGTACGTTAAATTCGATTGGCTCTTGAAGCTTTTGGCAGACGTGGGTCTTTTCGGAACTTTGTTTAACGCTTGGCGCCTATGGGCATATAAGGCAACCTGCCCACTGGTGCCCGAAGAGGCGGAAGAAGCCGTAGAAGTTGAAGAATCCGAAGAGGCGGAAGAAGCCGTAGAAGTAGAAGAATCCGAAGAGGCGGAAGAAGCCGTAGAAGTTGAAGAATCCGAAAAGGCGGAAGAAGCCGTAGAAGTTGAAGAATCCGAAAAGGCGGAAGAAGCGGAAAATATATAAGATATAGAGTAAGGGGCTGTCTCAAATGCTCAATCCTTGCATTTGAGACAGCCCCTTTTTCTTTACTTTCGGGCTGTCTTAATGAGACAGCCCCCTCTTAACTCAAATCTCTTGACAAAAAGCAGGTCCGTAAGTATAATCTTCTAAAAAATATTCCCATGGAGGCGTTTTTAGTGAAAAAGAAAATTTTAAGCACCGTGCTCAGCGCGGTATTTGCGGCGGCTATGGTTTGTTCTTTGGCATCCTGCGGAGTAG
This sequence comes from Clostridia bacterium, assembly GCA_017397805.1. GTDB lineage: Bacteria > Bacillota > Clostridia > Oscillospirales > CAG-382 > SIG636. The sequence goes on from JAFQHW010000048.1 coordinate 2,752, forward strand.
AAGCGGAAACGAAACCCGTAGGTGACGTGAATCAATCCCAGGCACAGCAAGAAGCCGAGAGCCAAGAAGCAGAGAGCCAAGAAGCTGTAAGCCAAGAGGTTCAGAGCCAAGAAACAGAAAGCAAGCAACCTTCTCAGGATGACGTGATCGCGGCAACCATCGAAGAAACCGTTATGTGGGATGACGAACACATCAAGGTTACCGCGTTAAGCTTGACTTCCGACCAGTATTATCACATCCTTAACCTACGTATCGATAACAAAACGGGCACTGATCTGTACGTTATGGCATCCCGCACTGCGGTAAACAGCTTCGTGGTAGAGCCTACCCTGAGCGTGGACGTGCCCGCAAACGGCTCTGCCGAGGGGCAGTTCAGAGTTTGGCAGAAGGACGTAAAGGCGGGCGTTGTTGCCGATATAGAAACAAGATTTTCCTACAGCAGTGACGATTATTCCGTTAACTCTAAGACTAAGCGCGTGAAGATAGAGACCTCTGCGGCGGCTTCTTTCGATTATTCTTATGACGAAAGCGGTACCGTTCTCTACGACGAAAACGGCATCAAGATCATCTGCAAAGGCTTTAACAACGAGGGCAATCCCATGATATATCTGTCCAGCACGGGCGAACTGTCCGAGGGTTGCTGTGTAGAGGCTTATGAGGTTTACGTTAACGGGAAGAAGTCCTACTCCGACTATTATGCGTGGGTGTTCACCAACACACGCAACTTGGCAGAGATGGAGCTGGACGATGAGGACGTGGACGGAAACGAGCTTGGTGAAGTGGAAAGCTTGAAGGTGTCCTTTAAGATCAGCAGGGAAAACTTGGCAGACTCAAGAGCCGTTAAAACGGAATTGGTAGAGATACCCGTAGAATAGAATGTCAGAATAAAAGCGCAGGGCGGTTAAAAGCCTTGCGCTTTTTACAAGGAAATCATTGACAGACAACCTATCATAGTGTATAATTATTATACCAACAGATGATAGGTGGGTGATTTTATGAATGAGCTGATTAAATACATTCGAGCATCGGCAAATATGAATCAGGAGCAGTTTGCTTCCGCTCTCGGTACTACGGTGCAATCCATAAACCGTTGGGAGAACGGAAAGACACTTCCCAACAATATGGCGCAAAAGCAGATATATCAGTTTTGCTTGGGCAATAATATTAACATAAGCGATCATATCATTACGTCAAAGGAATATCCCCATTCCGATGATAAGCTGATTTTGTATCACGGTTCCAAGAAGGGATTGCAGGGAGATATTGCCCCTGTCAGCCGTAGGGAATGTGACTTCGGAAAAGGCTTCTACATGGGTACTACAACTCTGCAGCCTTTAACTCTTGTCTGTGCCGAGTCAAAACCCAAGTTTTATACGGTGGAGCTTGATTTGACCGGTTTGAAGGTTCTCCGTGTCGGCATCGATATGGATTGGGCTATGCTGATTGCCTACTTCCGTAGGGAAACGGAGGATGCAAAAGGTACGGCAATCTATGAGAAATATGCTCATTTCGCAGATGGCTATGACGTTATCGTGGGTTATATTGCAAATGACCGTATGTATACCGAATTGTCAAGATTCTTTAACCGCACCCTTACCGATGTGGCACTTATCAACTGTTTGTCTGCTTTGGATCTCGGTATGCAGTATGTAGCTGTTACGGAAAAAGCCTGCAGGCAGATTAAGGTTGTTAAAGAGGAGCCGTTGCATCCCCTTGAACTCTCTGCATTGATTGATTTGAGTGTGGCACGTCGTAAGGAAGGTATTGCACTGGCTGAGGATATCGAAGTGAAGTACAGACGTGAAGGAAAATTCTTTGATGAAATTTTGAGAGGTGGTTTAGATGAGTAAATCGTTGCAGCTTGCTCTTTGTGATACCCAGGGACAGCTTTTTGTGTTGTCTGCCAAGAACGGCTATGACAGTCAAGCGTTTGCGAAAGCGTTTATGACCACCGAAGTTGCCGCGGATATGGATAAAGACTTCCATCACGTTCAATGGGCAGGTAAGGAATATATTCTTTCCCGTATTGAGGATGAACATTCCGAACTACTGTCAAAAGGTGAATCTTTTGACACCGAAACGCTCTATTGGATGGGATACATTTACCGCTATTGGAATTTCTATAACGGAGAAAGCAGTAAGGAAATATACAAACAAGCACCTGCTAAAACAATGCAGATTGTCTATCTGATGTATCACACTATGAGTCCCGAACTTGCTATCGAAAGACTGAAAGAGTCTTACAAAGAAAAACACAGTTAAACAGTTTCAAAACGTCTTCCGAGAAGGAAGGCGTTTTTTGCCGTTTAAGCCGCGCTAAAGGAGATTTTTTAAAAATTTGTCGGAAATATCTTTTATTTTTCCGTATGCTGTGATATAATAATATACTAACAAAGTTTCAGCATGGGAGGAAATATAACGTCATGAAAATATTTAAAAACAAAAGTTTTGTGAAGAAGCATTTGACGCATTCACTGCTTGCAGTTATATTGTGTTCGTTTTTAATCTCTTGCAATAGCACGGTGTCGGATAGCCCTACAACATCGGAGGAGGCATCGTGTCAAGAGCTTTCGGGATGTTCCGGTGTAGGAAGTGAAGAATTGTCGGATAGCGCTCTTTCGTCTGAGAGCGATGAAAAACCGGTCTTTACAAAAGAGGAAGCTATAGCATATTTTACACCGAAATATATACACGGAACTTATTATGATTATTATGATCCGAACAATTATTTGGATTTTGCGAGTGAATTTGACGGGTCTGCGGTTAACATGCCTTTTCCCGAGTTTGTAAAATGGATAGAAGGCACAAGCGAAATAGTTTTTACTAGTTTTGGATATACAAGTGAGGACCCAATTGGCATTTACGATTATTATTTTACCAGTAGAATTTACAAACCCTTTACAGAAACAACCTTCTACGGTGTCAGAATAAACAACGGTACAGAAATGTGCTTCTATGACGAGAGGATTTATAACTATGGATGTGTGCCGGTAGAAAGAGGCCAATTGTCGTATGAGATTTATTATGACTACTGGGATCCCGAGCAAGAGATGTATCCTATAAAAGTTTTTTATCGCGTGGAAAGGTTATTTGAAAGCAACGAATACTACGAAGAAATGCTACAAGGCATTTCTTCGTACCGTGAAGCTTGGGGGGTACATCTTTCAGAACCCTATCTTTCCGATGCCGAGGTAAAGACTATAAAAATTTTTGACCAAGCAACGGATAAATACTATGAGGTTGAGGCTCTTTGCAAGAAAACATCCGTCGAGTTCGTTTTTGACGATCAGGTGTTTACAATATGTTTTGACCATTATGACGAGGAATTTGAAATCACCGATGATATAATAAACAACATAGTGATTATGGACTTGGTGGAGGAGTACAACAAAATCAAATAAGCCAAAAAGCCATGTGCATTGGTGTATTTGCGTCAGGAGCGTTTTTTGCCTTTGAGTTCAAAAAATAAACAGAACTATGCGGCTTGTGTTATGTTACTGCGTATAAGAAATTGGCTGGAATTGAATCATAAGGAGTATCTATGAAAAGAAGAATTGTTTTATTTACAGCATTATTATTAATTGTTTCATCAGTTTTTATGTCTTGCGGTGAAGACAACCCGAAAAAACAATTGCCTGCGGAAAGCGGTATTACCTCTGAGGATGTTACGCTTGATGACGGTGGCACCGATGAAACAAGTAGCATTGAACAGAAAGGCTTGTTTATTGACGAA
>JAFQHW010000049.1 GCA_017397805.1 Clostridia bacterium
CGTGCCGCCTTTGTATCTCATCACACCTTTCGGTGTGTATTAAAAGCTTTCGCAATGATGATATACAACACTACGTGTTGGTGATATACAATGCTTCGCATTGATGATATGCACGGCTTCGCCGTGATTTTTGTGAGAGTTTGAATTCGTACACAAAACCGCAGAAAATATCTTTTTATAGTTCTTTTTCGCATTCAAGTTTATTTATTTTATGAATATTTTTTTATAAAATCCTGCAGTTCATCATTAGCATCGTCAATATCGCCGCTATACAGTTCGCTTCGGATATCTGAATAAAAACTATAAAGGTCGCCCCTTACGTCTGTCCATTCACCATAAACTTCTCCGCGTGCATCGGACCACCAACCATAGGTATCCCCGCGAGCATCGGACCAATCGCTGTATTTAATACTGTCTTTTGCATCGTTAATAATGCCATCATAGTAATATTTTTTAACTTCGGTGAGAAGATCTTCGTAAATTTCTCCTTTAACGATTTCACAGGCATCTTCATAGATACAGTCCTTGAAGTCTTCGAACTTCTTGTACATATCCTTGGTAGAAGCCTCGGACTTCAAAATTAAATCTGCATATGATACTCCATAGTTGCAAATCATCACAAGAATTTGAGAAGCAGAATTCTCAATATGGGTATGGAACTCTTCGACAGCATCTACACTGTTCATATATTTGTCAAACGTATCGATGTCTGTAGATAGCGTTTTCCATTCTGCGTACAATGCTTCTATGCATTCGCTAACATGTGCATCGACTATGATTTCCAGTTCATCTATACTGTTAAAAGTTCGCAAAGTTGTGTCGAATGTTGCGTTAGGGTTCAATACCTCGGTGTCCTGCCCCTTGGATTTTGCGATTTTTTCAAGGAATCTGTTGTATACTTTTTCAGCTCGTTCATAATCCCGACTGTATAATTCGGAGGACATGTCATAGTAGAACGAATAAATCTCCGACGAAGTATCATAATACACCCCATAGACATCAGAAGAAGCATCATACCACTGGTTGTATTCTTTGGAGTACACGTCATACCAATCGCTGTAGTTTACAGAATCCTTTGCATCATCAAGAATTCCGTCATAAAAGTGATCGTTCATATCGTCGAGGATGCCTTCGTAAATCTCGTCGTGGATTTCATCACAGGCATCGTCGTACAAACAATCATTAAGTCCATCAATGGCATCGTACTTATCGTCAGCAGACATGTCGGAGTCCAAAATCATCCGTGCATAGGCGGCGCTGTATTCACAGAGCATAATGCACATTTGCTCGGTTTCCGCAATTACTGTTTGATAGAACTCGGAAACCTTTTCGGAATTATCACAATATTTATCATATGTATCAATTTCGACAGATAACGCTTCCCAACGAGATTCCAGAGAAGTTATGCTATTTGCCAGCTGTTCCTCAATACGGCTTTCCAAATCTTCAAGCGTCGTAATTCTATCCAAGCTGATACTAAAGGAGATTTCATTTTCTGCTTTTTCTTCTTCTTTTGTGGTTTCCTCCGGATAGGATGTGGTTTGATCTGCAGTGTTTGAATCGTTATTTGTGTTTGTGCTGTTATCATTGTTTGTGGTTTTTTCTACACAAGCTGAAAAAGAAAGAGCCATAACTAAAATTAATATTAACCACAGTGATTTTTTCATTGAACTACCTCCATTATATTAGCATTCTGACTTTTGAGCTGTTTTTTATTTTTGATTTTTGCCACTAAAAGCGCTACAGCACCTACCATAACGGCTATAATACCGACATAACAAGCGTATTGCGCTATTCCGAAATCATAACTGCTGCTCGGAAGTACACCTCTATCTTCAAAATCCCATTTTATAATCTGAAATGCTCCGAAGGAAAGAAGATTAAAGATTAAAGTTATAATAGCCTTTTTCAATACTGCGAACAATGTTGTTAAGGCAACTAACAGCGCAAATCCAACGATTACTATTAAACACGCAATCGCTATATCTACATATCTTTCCAAACTAATGGCGGCGGCATATATTCTCCCGAACTCAAAAATAGAAATCGTTACGGCATCTTCGTTAGTCATATTGATTTCCTCAGCATACATTTCTTCGGAGTGTTTTTGTAAATACTCTTGGTGTTCCTCCGTTGCCGATGCAAACGGCAAGAAAATTGTCGCAACCAAAAGCAGAGCTCCGATTAGAGCAATCACGAAAGGAATTAATAGTGAATTCTTGTTCTTTTCAGACTGCAATGCGTTTTTCTGATTTTTGTCCATGCTTTAATCCTCCTAAAAATTAAAAAGTGCGCCTACCGTAGTAAGCGCACAAAAACGCAAACCCCGATAGTCGCCAAACTAACTTTACGTGAAAAAGTGTGTAGCACCATTTTCGCCAAAAGAGGAATTTGCATTTTGTCAAATTCATCAGCAAAAACAGTATGACCAAAACAAAGTCTATCTATCCTTACAATATAAAGACAGTACACCCCCAAATTCACGTCTATTCAGTTAGCTTGGCTTCCTCATTGTACACCTAAATGCGAAATTTGTCAACGGTTTTGTACCATATGGCTTACAAAAAATGACCGCTGATTCAAAATCAGCGGTCGTTGTATTGAACGATTACAGTGTTATTACTTTTTGCCTTTTGGCTTATCACCCTTTTTTAGCCATCTTGCAAAAACCTTTATGTTTCCGTCGTCGATTTTGCCTTCGGGGTAGCCTAAATCGTCATAGAATTCTTCGCTGAAGAATTTGTAGCTTGCTTCTTCCTTCTTGCGGCGTTTGAAGAAGTACAAATATCCGCCGAATACCGCAAAGCCTACGACTGTTGCCGCGAGGCCCAAAACTCTGCCGGGAGTGCTGTATTCAAACTCAATAACGATATTTTCACCTGCAGGCACCTGAACCGCCATAAGGCCGTTGAAAACTTTCTTGATATCCACTTCTTCGCCGTTAACCTTGGCGCTCCAACCGCCAAAGTTTATACCGAACATTTCCTTAATATCGTAAGGAACGGAGAAGAACACGAAATTCTCGTCGGAGCTGTCGACGGTAGCGGTAAATCCGGAGGAATCCCAATCGAAGCTTTCACATATATCGCCGTTAAGACGGTCGTCAACCGACTGTTCAAACAGCTTCCTCAGATTCTCTTCGGAAAGGCCGGTGCTAACCTCTGAATACTTCGTTTCTTTAAGATACTTTGCGTATTCATCCGCTTCGTCGTCGGGTACTACCAAATAACTGCACAAATAAGCGTGGCGCAATTCCTTGGAAATCTTCGTAAACTCGCTTTGCCTCATAAATTCCGTGTAGGTAAAGCCCATAGGAATATAATTCGTGTTTTCGTAAATGTAGTACTTATAATAGGTCTGCGTACCGTCGTCGTTTTTAGAGTACATCTTGGTATTCTTAACGCTTTCGGTAGTGATTACCTCGCCTTGCAAGGAAACGGGTTCTTGAGTAAATCCGTATATCTTGTTGCCGGTGTATCCCGAAAGTCTGTTACCCGAGTTCTCTGCAAATAAGTATTTAACGGACAAGAACGCTCTGAGCCCGTAGTATTTGTTTTGAGGGCGGGAAGCAACGTCTCTCGTAACGGAACCCACCAAATCGTTGTAGAAGCTCAAGATGGAAGAAGGCACGGTGGAGTTAAAGCATTGAATGCCGGGCATATTCGTATAAAGCGCCAAGTTGTCGAGAGAGTTCTTGTAGGTGCCTCTGTTATAGCCGTCGATTCTGTAAAACTCCTCGTACACGTTATCAAGGGGCGCATTGGGAGCCTCTTTACTATCGGGCTCGGAGTTAGACTCCTTCATATCAACTTCATAGTTAATGTAATAATCTATAACGTTTTGAACACTGCTGTCGGAAATATGCTGTCTGCCCACGTACAAATGCAAGGTGCCGTATAATACTATAGTAACGGAAAGTGCCGAAAGCAACACCTTGTGGAAGCATTTTCTGCCTCTGAAATAACGTATCAGCAGATAGGTAAGGATGATACCGCCGAAGGTTATCACGCAAGACAGGAAGATTCTTTCGGGATAGCTTGAACGGGTAGTTGACCAAACCACCTCGTCCGCATCGTTTGTGCTTTCCTTCCAGCTTATAAAAGAGGGAATAAGGATAAGGAAACAGCAAACGGCGGTGGAAATGATACCCTTAGTCCACTTTATTTCGTTCCTGTCAAGACAAATTACGGTCGCAAGCACCAAAATAAGTGCCAACATATACATCCATCTTGCGTAGTAGTTGGTGTTACCTATAACGAACAAGGAATTAAGTATAGGCACGCAAGAGCAGAGGATGAGGAACAGTATAAGCCTGGAAAGCCAGCTTTTTCTTCTGTTCCAAATATAAGTTAACGCGCCGGTCATGCCGAACATGGGTAGCCAAACTGCGTTGGAAGACCAACGGGTTGCATGTGACATAGCCGAATTTTTAATGTCCGTACCGCCGAAGAACTCAGGCCTTGAGGGAATATCGGGGTTGAAGAACAAGCTTTGTAAAATGTGCCCGTAACGCATGGTGTAAGGCTCACTTTTAGTGGTCCATATCAACGCGCTTTTGAGGGTAGAGAAGGCTTTATCCAAACGGTAGTTGCCCGTAACGGAAAGAACCGCCGTCAAGAACAGGAACAGGGACATTACAACGCCCAGACCTGCTTCGAAAATAAGCCATATAAACTTTTTTACCGTTACCTTGAAGCTAAGGGAAGATGCGCGGAACAAGAAGTAGATTACGCAGAATACAGCTTGTCCTACGAAGAAGAAGTAGTTAACGCTTGCTGACAGAAAGACGGAAAACGCAAAAAGTCCTCGTCTGTCGTTCTGTATAAATTCTTCAATGCCCAAAAGCATAAGAGGGAAGAACGCAACGGAATCGTGAAAATGGTTGAAGAACACGTTGTATAACTGTGCACCGCAAAATGCGTACAATAATGCACCAACTATTGCTATGTGCTGCTTTTTAACGAAACGCTTTAAGTAAGCGTAGGCGCAAACCGCCGCAACTGCAAATTTGAGGCAAAGGGTGGGTGCTATGAGGTAAGGCGTCCACGAAGCGGGGAACAGACACATAACCCAAAAGAAAGGGCTCGTGGACATATAGAAAGAATAGTCACCGATAAGATTAGCGCCTAAGTCCGTACACCAATCCCAATTAAAATTACCGCTGCGAAGCATTTCCACCACGTGCATATGGAAGGGAATCTGCTGAGCGTTAAAGTCGCCGTAATAAATAAAATATCCGTCGTTCTTTATGACGTAAGGCAGAAATATAAGGGCAGACAAAAGAAGCCCCAACCCCAAGGTCAGCTTGTAATAATACCACCTTGAATATCCGCCTATACTGTGATTTCGCAAATCTTTTTTATCCATGAGGTTAGCTTTACCTACCTTTCAAGGGTTTACTGAGCTCTAAACTCGTCGATATATTCCATGCAGAAGTCGTCACTGCCGTTAAGCACTTCCGCCGCCATAAAAGCTTTTTTTATATCGGTCGCCAAGGGGTCACAAATAACGCAATCCATACCGTGATAGGTACAAAGTGTTAAAAACGCATTATTTATTGCATAACGTTTGGGCAAGCCGAAGGAGATATTGGAAAGTCCGCAAAGTATATGAACGGACGGGTAAGCTTTGCGTATTTCCTTGAGGGTGTCGATAGCAACGTTTGCCGCTTCACCGTTTACCGCAACGCTTTCGGCTATTATGTCAATATAAATATCCTCGTCATTAAAGCCTTTACTGCGCAAAAGCTTTATCATAGTGTCGGCATTTTCAAACCTTTTGTCTTTGTTATCGGGTATGCCGCATTCATCAGTTAATAATACGACTATCCCCGCCGAGTGGCTTTTAACCTCGTCCAGACATTGGTGCCTTTCGTTAACCGTAACCGAATTAACGATGACAGGTCGTGCTCCGTCTTTGCCCTTGATATAGTCAAGTGCCGTTTTACATATATCACAGTCGGGACTGTCAAGCATAATCCCGCAAGGAGTATTGTCAATTACGTAATCGCAAAGCCTTTTCATCATATCAAGCTCGTCCGCGCAAAGTGCCGTGTTTACGTCGATGTATTCTGCTCCTGCCTCCATTTGGTTAACGATTATGTTTTTTAAGCCTTCAAAATCAGAATTATCCATCATTTTTTTAACGGAAGGGATGGAAGAATTAATTTTTTCGCCGATGATAATCATAGCTTACCTCTCTAAGATTCTGCCAATAGGCATAATTATCTATATTATCCATTATATGTTACTACAAAACGCAATAAAAATCAAGTACTAAAATGAAAAAGCAGACAACGGATAAAGCTCCGTTATCTGCTTGTTTTTGATGCTATTTCTTTAGTCTTCTTTTTTAGACTTTTTCAAAAGCTTGTAAATTATTACTGCGGTAAGTGCTATAGCGGCACCGATTATAATAGCCGTAATAATACATTTTTTCTTGTCGCATTTGCTTTCGGAGGCGCATATATCAAAATCATCGTCGTCTGCCTCGTCCCAAAGCCTGCTCAAGTCTTCATCGGTGGCATCTTCCAGAGATAGGTTCAAGCAATCGTCTTCACAATCACAAGCGTCGTCCGTCAAGAAATCTCTCTTTTCATCCATAGTTATACACACCCCTTTCTTTAATCAACTAAATTATATAACTAAATTTATGTTTTGTCAATAGGTTATTCACTGAATTTTAAAACAAAAATTACTCTTCGGAATCTACGTTAAGTTTTACGATTTCAAGCTTGCCTTGAACATCTATGCAAACTATTCGATAAACACCGGAGATATTATCTATCCTCGTAGGGTCCAGAGTTCGCACACCCGTTACGTCGTAATGTATATCGCAGGAAAATGCGTTATCACCGTAGCTTATATAGTTGTCGGTGTAAAGGCTGTTGTAGGTCAGCGTGTGCTTTTTCTGCCATACAAACGCTATATAGGAGTTGCAGATGACCTGATTGGCAGGGGAATCGTATCTTGTGAACGCAAGCGCCTCCGACATGTTTTGTGAGATCAAGTCGGGGTCTTCCATAGTAAACTCTACCATGGCTACGGCAAAGGCTTTTGCAAACTCGTCGTAACGTTCCAACTTATCGGGATTGGGCGCCGAGGTGCAACAAAATTCGTTATTGTTTATCTCAGTCAAGGGGCATTCTGTCCCAAAGGCATCCTTTACGGATATTTCGGGAGCAAAAAGCAAATCCTTTACGGTATAACGGCACAAGGTCTTGGGATTTACGAGGAGTTCGGAGTAATCCGAAACCTCTGTGTAAACGATATCTTTTTCGGTGACGTATTCCTCGCCGAGTTCTATCCCGTTTATATAAACCTTGGTGTCAAAAGGAACGAGAAGGCTGTATTCGGAAGGTTCGAAGGGTAAAGCGTAGGAATAAGAGCACAAAAAGCTGCTTTCTTCCGATTCTTTACAGCTTATTTCCGTTCCGTTGTAGGTGGCCTTTATTTCGGGTTTTGTGTACAATCCCGTGAATTTATATACCGTGGCTTTGGGTGCGGTTTCCGCATTAAGCTCAAGAGGACTTAAATAGGGGTATGCCGCATCGCTTTCCGTTATATAGTTGGTGGTGGCTCTCTCGCCGTCGATATAAAGCTCCGTACCGGCAGGAACGGTAACCGTGCAGTCGTATCGCAACTCTTTTGCTATTTCAAAGGGGAAGATTCCTCCATCCCGTTCTTCAAGCAAGCATTCGCCGCCGTCGTAGTTAAGCTTAACTTCGTAGTCGCTCCAAGGCTCCTTAAAGCTGTAGCTTGCATAATCAGGCTCGTTATCACCTATAACGTCGTAGGGGCAGGGGATAGATTCCGTTTCACCGGCATCAACCTTCGTGCCGTTTATATAAAGCGTGCCTTCCGACGGGAAAAGAACCTGCTTTTCCGCGTTGTGTTCATACAGTCTGTCATCACAAGGAGAAATTCCGTCAAAAACCCAACGATTGAAGCCGAAAGCGCCCTCGTCATCCTTTTTTAGTTGCAGCTTGCAGAACACTTCTTCGCCGTTGCTTACCGTGAACACTTCCGTATCTTCGGTACATTCGTTGGCTTTTCTGCTGCAAACGAGAGCATTGTTTTCTATAAGGGTTTTATAGGCAATACCGTTTGCGGCTTCACCGTCTTCATATTCGCTTACGTATATGTTTTCCTTTAAAAACTCCATCCATTCAGCTTTATCAATATTATTTACTGCGGTTTGTGCACAGCTTTGACTGTCGCTTTTCTGGAAAGAGCTCAAAAACACCCACAGAACCGACAGCGCAATAAGTGATAAAACCACGAGGACTGCCGAATAAATCAAAAGTCCTCTTTTAAAGGTTATTCTTTTGTTTTTTACCTTGGCATCGCTGTTTTCTATTATTTCTATTAAATCTTCCATGTTTCTACGCCTCTTTTTTCTTTACGAGGATAGCGTTGGGCAGTTCTCTTTGCCCAACCAGTGACGCGCTTTGATTAATCCTCTCGCCATTGTAGTGCATTCTTGTGGAGGAACCGCCGTCCAGATTAGCGGCGTTTACGGCACCGTAGGACAACATTATGTCTACCAAGTCGTCATAAGTGGCGCCAAGGCTGTTTGCCTGTCTGCCGTCAACCACCAGAAGAAGTATGGCGCCGTCGGCTCTCTGTCCTATGCTGGTGCGCGGGTTAAGACCTCCGCCTAAGCTTTTGTTTTCGTTCATAGGCTTTCCGTTAACCACCAGAAGAGGGCCTGCCGAAAAGCTGACCGCGCTTATAAGCTTTTTCTCAAGCGCCATCTTGCCGGACATATTCCCTACGTGAAGTATATGGTTTTCGTCAAATCCTATAACGCAGTAGTGGACGTAGTCCTCTCCGCCCCACATGATTTGAGAATCGCCGATTACAAGTCCGTCAGGCGTGCCGCCGTTGCCCTTTCCCTCGGGGTCGTAAAATCCTCCCGCGTTGGTACCGCCTATGGCATCGTATTTCTTTATAAAACTGTCAAGGGTTATGCCCTCGCAGTCTTCGCCGTACTTATCAAGCGTAGCAACGAATACTCTTGACGGGTCATCAATGACCATCATTTCGCCGCTGTAGGTACTGCCGTTAACTTCGTATATGGTAATACCGTCATCTTTAAGTACTACGTTGTTGTCTTTGTCACCTTCACCGTTCCCGTTGTTTGTGTCGGGTACGTAAAAGTCGTTTTCCGTGTCGTATTCAGCAGAGTTATCGTCCGTGTCGTCCTCTTTGTTGCCTACGTCAATGAGGTCTGTGTTTATCTCAACGTCTTCCTGCTTATCGGCGGTAACACTTCCGCCCTCAATTATTTCGTTCACGGCATCACTGCTCATAAAAAGATAGGGCACCCATTTGGCGGCACTCGTTTCCTTCATGCTGAGTACAAAAAGCTCCCTTGCGTTTTCGGAAGGACCGTGGGTAATGATCAGCCCCACTCCGTATACCGTAACCAAAAGAGCAAGCAAGGTTACTCCCAATACCGAAAAAACTTTGCCCGTATATTTTAGTATTTTTTTGAATATGTTCTTATCCATTGTTTTTACGTATCGCTTTCTTAATTATAAGGGCCAAGACCGCAAAAGAAACGGCAACCAACCCCCAAACCGCAACTTTCGGCAGGCTGTTATCATTATCGATCGCGCTTGGGATTTCACTGCTTTCGTCTTCCGTCGTTTCGTTTAAAGAATCACTGTCTTCTTGGGATACAAAAACGCTTTCCTCAAAAGATTCGCTTTCTTCGGTATAGCTTTCTTCTCTTGATAAGCTTTCCTCAACGGAGCTCTCCTCGGCATCGGCTTGTTCCTTATAGCTTCTCAAATGCTCAAAAAGTCCGTTTTCCGTAGTATCAAGTCCTACAGTACTGCGATAAAGTCCGTACCTGCAAGGACTGTGAGATCTTATTTGCGAGGCCCGGGATATGGGCGCGGATTCCGTTCCGTACAACCAATTAGTCAGGCTTTCGAAGCGGTGTTGGGATTTGTGGGCGTCAAAGGCTTCTTGGGATACGTTAAAGGCGCTTTTGCCGTCAAAATACTCCAATGGCTCGTCCCAATTAAAGGTAACGGTGTTTTCTTTCCAAGAATGAATATACGTTTTGGGAACGTCCCAGATACCGTCCCTCGCCGCTATTTCAACGGCTTCAGTCAATGCCTTGAAATTAAGCATATGCGCGCCGTGTCCGTATTCGCCGTTTTCATCGTGACCGGCTACCACCAACGGTTTATATCTGCCCAAAACCTCTACGTAAAATTCGGTAAAATCTTCGTATTCATATCCGTATGCTTTGAAGGCACTTATTGCATCCTCCAAAGACAAAGAATATAAATCGGGAAAATGTGCGACCAGCGGATAATATTTAACGCCCGTCTGCCAGATACCCTCCAAAAGCTCGTGAGGTCTGTCGTGAGTGTTTAGGTGGTTGGTTAAGTAAACCACTTGTACCGTATATCCGTTAGCGGCGCACCAAGGAAGCATCCCTGCAAAATATAGCTGGTCGTCATCGCTGTGTGTGGGACAAATCATTATATCCGCCTTGTCTGCCGTCTCCCATTTTTGCACCCACGAGGGCGTTTCACCTTGGGAGAAAACGTATATATCCGCTATGGACGTTTCTTCCGAAAAGTTTAACTCAATTTCCTTTACTCCGCCAAAAGAAAAATATTGGTGTAAATAACTGTCGTTAACCGAGGTTTCACCGCCCTGACTTTTTACCGTGAAGGGTAAAGGCTCGCGGTCGAATTTGACGTAAACACCGTAAACGTCTTCTTCGCAACCAATACTTACCGTGTTAAGCTTTGCATAAGTATATATGCTGTCATCGGAAAGGGAGGCGTTCACCTTTCCGTCACCGTGTATCACGCAAAGGTCGGTTATCTCCTCAGCTTCCGCGTCTTCTGCGGAAACGGTTATGGGAGAGATACCTATGAACATACTGACCAATATTAACAAAAGCGCAATTATCTTCACTCATATCCCCCCTTATTACTATAATCGACATTATAACTTAAATAATTCTTAATTTCAACAGATTTGCCGAAATTGTTGATTTTTTTAAGATATGTGATAAAATATCGGGTATGAGGTGATGTATTTTGGATTTTCTGACGCGGTTAAAAAATACCCGTAAACCTATCGTGCTTTACGGCATGGGTAACGGTGCGGATAAAATAATAGACACGTTAGCCAAAGAGGATATAAAAATTTCGGGTGTTTTTGCCAGCGACGGCTTCGTAAGGAAAAAGAATTTTCGCGGTATGCCCCTTTTGTCTTATTCGGAGGCTAAAGAGCAGTACGGTGATATGGTGGTGCTTATGTCTTTCGGCAGCAGTTTGCCGGACGTGCTTGCAAACGTTAAAAAAATAGCTTCAGAACAAGAATTTTACGTGCCCGAAGTGCCCGTAGTCGGGGAGGGCCTGTTCACCGATGAATACGCTTTGTCCCACAAAGAGGAGCTGGAAAGTGTTTATAAAGCCCTTGCCACCGATATGGACAGAGCCGTGTTTGCAAGCCTTGTAAACTATAAGCTGAGCGGCGATATAAGCTCGCTGTATCACAGCGCATCCGATGAAGAAACGCTTTACCGAATGCTTTCTCTCACCGATAAAGAGATTTATATGGACTGCGGCGCCTTCAGCGGTGATACCGTGGCAAGCTTTCTGAAATACAGCGGCGGCTATGAAAAAATATATGCCGTTGAACCCGACGGCAGAAGCTATAAAAAGCTGTGTAAAAATTTAGAGGGCATGGAAAGGGTGCAGTGTATAAACGCTCCCTTGGGTGTGGGCGGTGAGATCGCTTCCTTCAGTGCTATGGGCAGTCGCGGCAGTAAGCTTACGGATAACGGTGAGGAACGAGAGCTTAAAAGTATAGACGGCATTTTGAACGGAGAGGGCGCAAGCTATATAAAAATAGACGTTGAAGGCTGGGAGTCGGCAACCATAAAGGGCGGACAACAAACCATTAAGAAATACCGCCCCAAGCTTCTCGTTTCCTGTTACCATCGCCGAGAAGATATATTCGCGTTACCGTTGCAGATTTTAAGTTTGAATCCCGATTATAAGGTTCACTTATGGCATCCAATGTATTTGCCCCCTTGGGATGCGGCGTATATTTTTGTGTAATTTTGAATTTTTGGGTGAGAGTTTTTTGCCACTCCTTCGTTAAATAGGTGTAAGAACCCCTAAAAGCTATGAAAGGGGGATTGGATTTGAACGTCAAAGGCGGCTATGACTGTTTTCTGTCAGGCGATGAAGACGCTTTGGGCGAGCTTGTAATAAAACACAACAAAAAACTGGTGTTGTATCTGACGGGGATGCTTAAAAGCGTGTCACTTGCGGAAGATGCGGCGGCAGATGCTTTTGTTGAAATACTCGTTAAAAAACCCCGTCTGAAGACGGAGTCTGAGTTTTGCGCCTATTTGTACCGTTCTGCAAGGAATAATGCCATTGACGAGCTAAGGCGGAGAAAGAGAATAAATGAATCCTGTATTGAAGAAAAGGATTACGCAAGCGACAAACAAAGCCTTGAAAACTCGGTGTTGTCAAACGAGCGGGACCGTCAGCTGTACAAGGCGTTAAGTCTTATAAAAGACGAATACAGAGAGGCATTAAGCCTCGTATATCTTTGGGATATGAGTTACGAAGCCGCAGGGAAAATAATGAAAAAGAGCGCAAAGCAGATAAATAATTTGGTGTATAGAGGTAAGCAGGCACTGAAAGTGATTTTGGAAAAGGAGGAGTGTGGTTATGAGGTCGGATAATGAACAGTTGAAAGTTATACTTGAGAGAGCAAAACAGGCAAAAGCTGCTGAAAACCGTCGCAAAGTTTATTTGTATTCCGCGTTAATGTGCGTACTGTGCGTGATTGTTGCGGTTGCGGTTGCCGTCGTTTTGCTATCGCCGATCGATAAGCCCATGCCCGATGACGATGCAGTGCTTAACGGAGGAAACCTTGATATCAGCTCCGAAAGTGCAGAAAGCGGTAACGATATCGCAGAAAGCGACGAAAAAACTTCTTCAGAGTCGGACGTGAGCACGGAAAATTATGGAGAAAAATATATTACCCTTATGCTTTCCGAATATTCTTCCGCAGGCATTAAACCCGACGGTGAACATTTGTCCGACGAAGACGATACGCTTGCGGGAGAAGATGCTCCTGCTTCTCCCAACTGGAGCGAGTATCCCGATGAAGAAGGTTCGGACGAAGTGCTTCTTTCCGGTACATCATCAACCGTAGCCGGTGATGAGATATATTCAACTCTTTATTACAGATTTGATATGGCTGAGACTTATGAGGATTTGGACCGCCTATGGGTTGAAGACGGCAACTCGCCTCCTTCTTATGTAAGCAATTTGGGCAACGCCATGAAATGGATGCTTTATTACGGAGATACTTCTTGGTATCATACGGTTTTGTATTTGGAGGGTGCGGAAAACGCTAACCAATATCTTGATATATTGAGAGAAAGCGGGGAAAATTGCGGCAGCTCCAACTATCGCATAACGCAGTGTAAAAGCTTCGTACAAGACGGCAAATATATGCTTTACTGCGTTTTAAGCGCCGAAGCCGTTCGCATTTTTGCGGAAAACGGTGTGCGTTGCAGTTACGTAGGCGATGAAGACGGATTTGTTAATTTTGAAATCCTTGAAAGCGCAGACGATATAAAAAGCTTTTGTCAAATATACGGTGACGGATATACCGTCCACGAACCCTGAGCTTAAAACTGCAATTTTATATCGCGTTACAGATTATGCAAAAACCGCATCGGTCATCCGATGCGGTTTTTGCATATAAAAGCTATTTTACGTATTCTTCAAGAATTAAAGCCGCTGTTTCCACAAATCGCACGCAAGGGCGGCATGCATAAAAGCTTGCATCTCTTATCGTGGGTGTGGGTACGTCTGTTTTAACTGAAAGTTTTAACAACTCTCTGCAAATTATGGTTCCGTGTACGTCGGTAAACTTTTTAGCCATTTCTTGTATAAGCGCGTAATGTGCCTTCTTCTTTTCGTTATCGTTATAGTCATAACCGAAAAGTGCACCCGCCACCATAAACATACCGCTTACGGCACCGCAAACCTCTCGCAATCTGCCCATGCCGCCGCCGAAAGAGGAGGCAAGCTTTAAAGCAAATTCTTCTTCAAGCCCCATCTTGTCCGCAAAAGCGGCAAACACTGCTTGAGCACAATTTGCATCATTTAAGAACAGCTTACAAGCTTTTTCTGCATATTTACCCATTATTATTTCCCAATCTCTTCGATCAAATCCGTAAGCTTATCAAGCCAATCACCATCAAACAGCTCGATAGTACCCTTGTCACACGAGGCGGCAAGCTTCGGATCAATGGGTAAGGAGGAAACGCTGTCTATACCGTGGGAAGCGGCAACCTGCTCTATGTGGCTGTCACCGTAGATCTTATGACGGTTTCCGCAGTCGGGGCACTGGTAATAGGACATATTCTCAACCAACCCCAAAACGGGTATGTTCATAAGCTCTGCCATCTTAACTGCTTTTTCAACTATAACGGAAACAAGTTCCTGAGGGGAAGCTACCACAACGATACCCTTGATGGGCAGAGATTGAAACACGGTAAGAGGCACGTCGCCGGTTCCGGGAGGCATATCTACGAACATGAAGTCTACGTCGCCCCACACCACGTCGGTCCAGAATTGAGTAACGGTGCCTGCGATAACGGGCCCTCTCCAAACGACGGGATCGCTCTCATTCTCAAGCAAATAATTAAGGGACATAAGCTTAATTCCCGTTTTACTTACAACGGGGAAAATGCCCGCTTCACTACCGTCCGCACGCTCTTTGGCGGTGCCGAAGGCACGGGGGATGGAAGGACCGGTAATATCTGCATCCAACACTGCGGTTTCGTAACCGCGGCGGCGCATATTAACGGAAAGCAGGGTAGTAACCAATGTTTTACCTACGCCGCCCTTGCCGCTTACAACGGCGATGACGTTTTTAACGTCAGAAAGTTCGTTCTGCTTAGCCAAAAGACTCTCCGCTTGGCGGGAGGAGCAATTAGCGCCGCAGGTTTCGCAATTATGCGTACATTCGCTCATTTATAAATCAAGCCTCGCTTTTGTGTAATTAGGTGCTTTGCAAGCACCGTATTCCATTTTATATACATTTTACCCTAAAGTCAATAGTTTTTATGCTTTTTGATTTAATTTGCCGACTTTCGTGCCTTTTTTATGTATAATAAAAATTATCTGATTTTTAGGAATTATTATGAAAAATAGATAAAAAACATGGATTTTTATTTTTTTCAAAGCGGTAAAAACGGGTGTTTTTTGTATAATTTGCAATATTTACAATTTGGAAACAATTTTGTGCTTGCAAAAAACTCAAAGCGTGATATACTACAATGGGTGTGGATGGGGCATATATAATAAATATGTAAATTAACACCTAATTTATCACCGCTTCCGTTCGCTCCCAAAGTGGGTGTGACTTGAAATATAAAAATATATTTTAAGAAAGAGGTATTGTATGGAATTATTCTTAATTCTCGTTCTTTTTGCGGCAGTACTCGCTATTTCTTACGCGGCATTCAGCTTCTTCAAAGTTAAGAAGATGGACGAAGGTACTGACAGAATGAAGGAAATTGCAGGCGCAATCAGAACCGGTGCAAACGCATTTCTCAACTATGAAATGAAGATCATCGCTATCGTAGCCCTTGCAGTTGCTTTCCTTCTTGCTCTTCTCATATCTTGGCAGGCAGGTATCGCATTCGTGCTCGGTGCTTTGATGAGTGAATCTGCAGGCTTTATCGGTATGAAGATAGCTACATATGCGAACGTTCGCGTTGCAAACAAGGCACGTAACACCAAAAATCTTGGTGAAACTCTCAAGGTTGCTTTCCGCGGCGGCTCCGTAATGGGTCTTTGCGTTGGCGGTTTCGCGCTTCTCGGTATCGTTATAGTTTACTTCGTTTTCGGTATACTTGGCGACCAGCTTGGTCTTATAATCGGTAACTCTCCTGATTTTGAGCTTCAGAACAGCTTGCTCAGCATGTTCGTTCCCGGTTACAATATGCCCACAACCTTCACCATGACCCTTTCCGGTTATGCTCTCGGTTGCTCTGTAATCGCTATATTTAACCGTATCGGCGGCGGTATCTACACCAAGGCTGCAGATATGGGTGCTGACCTCGTTGGTAAGACTGAGGCTCACATTCCCGAAGACGATCCCCGTAACCCCGCTACTATCGCAGATAACGTTGGTGATAATGTTGGTGACGTTGCCGGCCTCGGCTCCGACCTTCTCGAAAGCTATGTTAGCTCCATCCTTGCTTCCGTAATCCTCGCTATCGAGCTCTTTACCAAAAAGGCGTTCAACAATCAAGGTATTGAAGCTGCTTTCGGTACTAACCTTATAGAAAAACTTGCATATTTCCCCATAGCTCTTGCAGGTGTTGGTCTTCTCGCTTGCGTTCTCGGTGTTGCTTCCTTGCTTATCAAAAAGAAGCTCTCCGACAACCCCCACAAGGAACTTAACCTTGCTACATGGATTTCCGCAGGCATTGCAATTATCGGTGCTTTCGGCCTCAGCTATTTCTTCTTCGGCGACATCGTTACCAAAGCAGATGACACTCTTAACGCATTTAAGCAGATAGAATTCTCCGCCGGTTGGCTTTCTCCCGCTATAGCGGCTGTTTGCGGTATCGCATCCGGTATTATAGTTGGTATTATTGCAGAAAGATATACCAGTGCAGATTATAAGCACACAAAGCGTGTTTCCGCGGCTTCCGTTGAAGGTCCCGCTCTTAATATCACTCAGGGTCTTGCGCTCGGTATGCGCTCCTGTATTGCTCCTTGCGTAGTTCTCGGTATTGCTATTTACGCTTCTTATATGGTTTGCGGTATGTACGGTGTTGCTCTTGCGGCTCTCGGTATGCTTTCCTTCGTTGCTACCACCGTTTCCGTTGACACCTACGGTCCCATCTCCGATAACGCAGGCGGTATCGCAGAAATGAGCGGTCTTGACAAGGACGTTAGAAACATTACCGACCACCTCGATGCAGTTGGTAACACTACTGCTGCTATAGGTAAGGGTTTTGCTATAGGCTCTGCGGCTCTTGCGGCGCTTTCTATGATGTCTTCTTATCTCTTTGCTGCAAACCCCCAACCTTATGATACCTTCCTTGCAGACGTTGTTGAAAAAATATCCCTTAACATCATCAATCCTCTTACTCTTGCCGGCGCTATCGCAGGTGCAGCGCTTCCTTTCCTCTTCTCCGGTATGCTTATCGATGCAGTTGCTAAGGCTGCAAGAAAGATGGTTGAAGAAGTTCGCCGTCAGTTCCGTGAGATCAAGGGCTTGCTTCAGGGCGAGGTTCTTCCCGACTACAAGACTTGTATCGAGATTTCCTCTAAGGGTGCTCTTAAAGAAATGCGTATCCCCGCAGTTATGGCAATCGCGGTTCCCGTTGTTTGCGGCTTCCTCTTCGGTTCTGAATTCGTTGCAGGGCTTCTTATAGGCTCCACCCTTTCTGCAATAATGCTTGCTATCTTCACAGGTAACGCAGGCGGCGCGTGGGATAACGCTAAGAAGTATATCGAAACCGGCGCAATCGAAGGCCACGGCAAGGGTTCTCCCGCACACGATGCGGCAGTTGTTGGTGATACCGTAGGCGATCCTCTTAAGGATACCGTTGGTCCTTGCCTTGATATATTCATCAAGATAATGTCCACCATTTCTCTCGTAACCGTTGTTGTGTTTGGTAAGTACAACCTTATCGAATGGATTGAAAAGTTGTTTTAATTAAGCTGTTTTAATTAAAGACAAATAATAGTACCGCAAGCAGAAATGTTTGCGGTATTATTTTTTGCCTTGTAAACTGTGCACAATAAAATGAGCGTTTTATTGTTCGATGCAATGAAAATGCTCTTTAAGTGTTGACAAAATCATCTTTGAGGTGTAATATAATTAAGTAAAAGGCTTATTGTATAATCATGCAGCGGGCAACTGTCGTTTTAGTTGCTTGTTTTCGTTGTGTTGGGAGGGGTATGATGAGATTTAGTAAAAGCAGTAAACGCTTATCTAAAAGTGCCATTATCGGTATAGTTTTAACTGCTGTGGCAGTTGCTTTAGTGGGCGGAACGTTAGCATACCTCATTACCGGTACTGACAGTATTACCAATACTTTTGCGCCTTCTAAGGTTCAATGTGAGGTTACGGAGACTTGGAGCAATAACGAAAAAAGTGATATAAAGGTTAGAAATATCGGTGAGGTTGATGCCTTTTTCCGTGTTAAGCTCGTGCCTTATTGGGTAGATGCTGAGGGTAAACACATAGGTATAGATTCTTGGGATATACCGCCTCTTACGTTGGGCAACGATTGGGAGCTTGGTAACGACGGCTTTTATTACTACAAAAAGTCCGTTGCTCCAAACGGTTCTACAGCTATGGCACTGTTTACTGACAGTATTACTTTGAGTCCACAGACCGATGAAAAAGGCGACGTTATAAGGCAGTCACTCGACGTTTTTGCCGAAGCTATACAAAGCTCACCCAATGAAGCGGTGGCAGACTCTTGGACCAACGATAAATGCACGGTAAGCGCAAGCAACGGTACGTTGACCTTAACTGCCAAGACAAACTAATAATTAATTCCCAAAGATAAAAGACGGTGATACGCCGTCTTTTTTTGTCAGGGTGATTTTTGTTGACAAAAATATGAATTGTATGTATAATCAATGGAGAAAGTAGGTGTATA
>JAFQHW010000050.1 GCA_017397805.1 Clostridia bacterium
CAATTTGCCGATGGGAGCCGTATTGCATCCGCTTAAATAGGTTGCGTTGGAAACATCACACCAAATAGGGGTGGGAGACACATCAAACAAACCGTAGTTCATGTAAGTATCAACGCATACGGCAAGGTAATCAAATGCCCCTGATTCTAAAAAAGCATATTCCTCGGAGGGGGAGGTGTACAGCACGGTAGGCTCGTTAAACGCGTACAAACCAAGCTGTGCGGCGGGCGCCTTTTCTCTCTTGGGAATAGTAAAGGAATCGTAGCAGTAATAGGGGGTAGTGCCTAACATTTCGTAAACCAAGCAGTTGAAGGTAAGTCCGCTTTCATCTACGTCGATGGTAAGACCGCCTACGGTAGTGCCTGCAACGGAGTACTGCTTAAGAGCAAAGCCTGCGGCATCGTATGCAGTAATGTTGGCCTGAGGTCTGGAAAGGCAAGGTGCCTGAACGATATAAGTACCCTTTGAAGGATCGGTGCTTACCGCACCGTTGTAAATAGCATCGGTGTGCAGATAAACGTGGTTATCGCCTGCGAGGAATATGTCAACGCCGTACTTGTCAAAGAAAGGTCCGAAGAAATCATAGTCACAAGCACCGTAATCTCTGAAAGTGCCTGAACCGCCGTTGATAAGGTTAACGTGGTCTGCGCAAATGATATAATCGTACTTGCCGTAGTTATCTTCAATTACCTTGCCCGCCCATTCAAGTGCGTTCTTGGTATCTTCCGCAAACATCATGGAATAATAGTCAAATATAATAAACAAAATGCCGTTATAGTTGAACCAATATTTTCTGCCGCTGGTGTCATCAACACCGCCGCTTATCTGCTTGCCGGAAAGCAAACCGCTGTCAACGGCGAAGAGGTGGTTGGCGGATTGGTTTGCGTAGTCGGTATAACCGTCACTGTTAAGATAACCGTTAATGCGCTGGGAATTGGCAGTAAAGCCGTTTACGGGGTTGTTGTTAACTATTTCAAAATATTGTCCGGACTTCCAGTACTGGGTGTAATAAACCGTATCGTCATCCATAATACTGTCGTAAACGTCGTGGTTACCTACAACGTTTGCCAACATATAGTTCTTTACAAAGTCCTGGTCATAAACAGCTTGCCAGTCTGCATATCTGTCACCGCTGGTGGTAGTGTCGCCTGTGGAGAACTGGAACGCTACGTCGTATTTAGCAACAGACTCGGCATACTTAAACATATTGACCCAAGCGTTAAGTCTGCCAACGTAATCTGCGTTAACGTGGGCATCGCTCATCCAAATGATGGTGTATTCATCTGCGCCTGCAGTCTTGAAGCTGTAGGTATCGGAATAACCGCCCTCACCGTCACAAACTCTGTATATATAGTCTGTATCGGGGGTAAGGTCTTCCAATTCAACGCCCCAATCCAAGAACTTGGTAGCAAAGCGGTTTTCGGAAAGTGCGTTGGTGGTAAGTCTGTTATAGAACCAAATATACTTTTGGTCGTCATAGGTGCCGTTGATCTTTACGGGGTGCAAAAAACGGGGGTCATCGGCTAACGTTAACTCTACGTAGCAATCCGTGTACGTATAGTCGGAGTGAAAGCCTATGCGCATTTGAGTGGTGCAGTCCTCGCCGGGGTTGGTAACTATCATATAGACGTGGGAGGAGATTTCGTCATCGGCTACAACGCCTATTACGCCCACAGGGACTATAGATGCACACATAAGAAGCGCCAATGCCAAGGATAAGAACTTCTTTAGTTTGTTCATAACTTATTCCTTTCGTTATTTTATTAAAAGCGGCGGCGTATAACCACACACCGCCGCTTTTTTAACTTGGATATTTAGTTGGCTTCCACGGGGAAAGCATCGATGATCATAGCATCAAATTTAAGGATCTGAGCCGCATCGAGAGAGTCAACCGTACCTTCACCGGTAACGTCTGCCGCAACGAGTGCGTTCTCGCTCAATTCTATCATCATAGCGTCGAATTTAAGAACTTGCGCCGCATCAAGGCTGTTTACCTCGCCGTCGCCGTTAACGTCACCGTAAACTACGTCACCGGGGATCTCGGTGTAAACGGCGGTAACCGTAGTGTCTGCGGTGATTTCGGAGAAATCAATATCCCACTCCGCGGTATAGCCTTCCTTTTCGGGGATAGCGGGTGCAGTAGCGGCTTCACCGTGTTTAACTGTCTGGGTATCAACCGTTTCACCGTCTGCTACGAATGTTACAGTGTAGCTGTTGATATTCCAGAAAGCAGAAACCGTGGTGTCTGCAGTGATGCTGTCAAATTTTGTGCTCCAACCGCTGAAGGTGTAGCCTTCTTTATCCTCAATTGTAGGTGCGGTAGCGGCCGCGCCGTGTAAAACGGTTTGTGTATCGATAACTTGGTCGTCTACTACGAATTCTACCGTGTATTTGCTTACTTCATACTGTGCGGTAAGCTTTATATCTTCGGTAACGGCACTGCAATCCTTGTCCCAACCTGTAAAGGTAAGACCGTATATTGCGGGCGCTTCAAAACCAGTTACTGCGTGACCGCTTAAAACCTTGTTAGTGCCCAAATATTCGCCGTCCTTGCCGTAGTATTCAACGTTATGGAAGGTGTATTCAGGTGCTGTACCAACTTCTGCATCAACTGCGTTGAGTGTGCTCTGTGCCCAGTCAAGGGTGAACGTGTAATCCAATACAAGTACTTCTGCCAAGGCTTCTGCCGTACCTGCGTCTGCCATAATAACAACCGTTGTGTCAGATGTGGGTGTTGTATTCTTTGCGGCACCCTTTTCGGCGTTGATGGAAGTGATCTTGTATGTGCCGTTGTCCTGTTCGGTTGCAATCCAAACGGTGTTGTTGGCAAAGGTCCAACCGCCGTTGGCTATGGTTGCACCGTAGGCAGGAGTGTAAGCGTAAAGTCCGTTAGTGCTGTATTTTGCATTAAAGCCGCCGGTAAGCTTCTGACTTGCGTGGGTGGAGGGAACGTCCATTTCGTAAATAAGCTCAGCGTTGGTAAGCTTTGTCCAACCGCTCATACCGTTGTAATGGATCTTGCCCCATATACCGGTACCTTCGTAAACTTCTACCAAAGTGTCTTGGGGGATGGTCGTCAAAACGGTAGAGGTAAGGTCTGTGGTTTCGTAAATGGTAACGTCTTCTTTAAGCTCGTAAATGCCGGGAACTGCATCGGGATAACGAACCTTCTTGGGCAGATCAAAGGTTTCACGCACTGCATAGTTGGAGCCGTCACCCGTTGCCGTTGCAACGGTGAAGTGCAGACCGCTTTCGTCCACGTCTATCATAACACCGCCCAAGTAGTCGGTATCTGCATATCTGCTTACACCTACGCCTACAGCACCTTCATGCAAACTGTAGGAAGAAGTGTTTGTAACAGCGGGAGCCTGGAGGAAATAAGTACCCTTTTCGGGGTCTGTGTTAACGGTACCGTTTACTAAGGAGTCGGTACGGAAATATACGTGGTTATCGCCGCAGAAGAATACGTCAACGTTAACTTCGTCAAGGAATGCCTGATAACGGTCGTAGTATCTGCTTGTGCCATCGCCGCCCCAGAAAATGTTAAGGTGTTCGGCAGCAAAGAGGTAATCGTACTTGCCCTTGTTAGCGTTTATAACTTCGCGTGCCCAATTAAATGCGTTGATGATGTCAGCGTTATAAGTCATGGCATAATAGTCGAATACGATGAATAAAATTCTGTTATAAATGAACCAGTATGCCTTACCGTCGGTATTTTCGTGCGCACCGGTAATCTTTTTGCCGGCAAGCAGACCGTCTTCAACGGTAAAAATGTCGCTGCAGGAAGCGGAGGAATAGCTTGTATATCCTCTGTTGGAAAGATAGTTGTTTATTCTTGCGTCGGTCTGGGTGTAACCGTTCTTAGGATAGTTGGAAACTATACGGAAGTACTCGGAGGACTGCCAGAATTCGGTAAAGTTGGGGTCGTCATCCATCATGCTGTCAAATACGTCGTGGTTACCAACGGTAGCAGCATAAGGCAGCTCTTTCATAACGTCATAGCCGTAATACTCTTCCCAGAAGGTGTATCTGTCACCGGAAGAAACGACGTCACCGGTGTTGAAGTACAAACCAAGGTCATATTTAGCAAGGGAGCTTACGTAGTCAATCGATGCTTGATACTTGGTATTCTTGTTGGAATCAAGGCTCAAGTGCATGTCGGAAAGCCACATGATAGAAAACTCATCCTGACCTGCAGTCTTGAAGCTGTAGGTTTCGGAGTAACCGCCCTCGCCGTCACAAACTCTGTAAATATAATCGGTATCGGGTGTAAGACCGTTCAAGGTAACACCGTAGTTGAGGAAGGGGGTCTCAAAATAATCGGGACCGATGGCTATCGTGGTGGATCTGTCCATAAACCACAAATAGTCGTTGTCATCATAAGTGCCGTTTGCCCTTAAAGCGTGGGCAAAGGAAGCATCGTCGGCGGTGGTAAACTCAACGTAACAACCCGTATAGGTGAAGTCGGAATGCCAGCCGATGTTCATTTGTGTGTCCATATTCTCGCCGGGATTGGTAACGATCATATACACGTGCTCGGAAACTGCGGCAGAGGACAAAAGACCAACTGCGCTGAAGCAGGGAATACAAATCGCCAAAGTGAGAAGGACGGCCAATAGTTTTTTCATAGTAAAAACCAACCTTTCCGTAGGCTTTATGCCTACTTTCTCTTTATACGAGAATTATACCAAAGCAACGGCAAACTGTCAAGCAAAAGCGGTAAATAAATTAAGCAAAAAATACGTTTTTGTCGTTTTTTATCTTCCCGATAAAATAACCGCTGACGGTTTGTTTTGCAAACCGTCAGCGGTATAACAGTTAAATTGTATTAACCTAACAAAATAGCAACGAACACAGCGTAGTCGGTGGTGTTTACCGTATCGTCGCCTGTAAGATCGCCGGCGGCAGAATATGCACCGTTCAACTCGCTGGAGCCGTTTATTGCGTTTTCAACTGCCAAGCAGTCGGAGGAGGAGCAAATCGCGTCGCCGTTTACGTCGCTGGCTACCACTATAACGCAGCTGTCAACCTCAACGCCGGAAGCGTTAAAGCATTTTACGGTGTAACCCGTAGCAACTATGTCACCGCTTTCCAATTCGGTGCCGGACCTATCGTAAACCTTAATAGCGGAGTTTACGAATTCAGCAACGAAGCTTTCTACGGAAGTGGCTGTGGCAGCACCGGTTATGTAGGTATCGCGGCTGTAGGAAGAACCGTCTGCGATAACCAATTCTTCGGGTTCGTTACCCGGGATAACTACCGTGGCATTGGATTCGCCGGGGTTAGCCGTGTAGATGGTGATACGTTTGGTATCTAAGGTGAAGTAATTACCTACTGCCAAAGCGCTCATAAGGCTTGCGTAGTTTGCGTAGTTCTTGCTTATTAAAAGCACGCAACCGTTAGAGGGGATGGCAGTGCCGCTCTTTGCATCGCCGCTGGTATTCTGCGCCGTAACCTTGTACGCATTATTGCTGTCCCTGACGGCGGTAATCGTAACCTGACCTGCAAAGGTCCAACCGCCGTTTGCTATGGTAGAACCGTAGGTGGGCGTGTATGCATCAACCAGGTGAGCGGAAGAAAAGCCTACGTTTACGTTGCTTATCACAAACTGTTCGGGTGTCTTAACGTTGGTGGTGTAATATTCGTTGGTGTAACCGGAAAGGTTAACCCAGCCGGTATAACCGTTATAGCGAACTCTGCCGAATACACCGTTACCTTCGGTAACTTCGATTACCGTGCCCGAAGGGATGGTGGTGAGAGACTGAGAAGCGGAATCAGCGGATTCTTTTACGGTAAGTGCGGATTTTGCGGTGTAATAACCGGTAGTGGTGTCGCTGTATCTTACTTTCTTGGGGATGGTAAATTCATCATAAATAGACATGGAAGAGGAAGTGCCGGTAGCTACTGCAACCTTAAAGTGCATACCTTCGCTGTCAACGTCTATTATAAACGTGCCGAAATAGTTGGGTGCGGAATATCTGTCAACCGCCCAGCCCACTGCACCGCTGTTGTTGCCATAGCTGTCAGTATTGGTGATAGCGGGGCACTGAAGCAAATAGGTACCTTTTTCGGGGTCGGTGGTAACTTGACCGTTAAGCATTTTGTCTGTACGAACGTACATATGGTTGTCACCGAAAAGGAAGATATCAACGTTTGCGGTATCAAGGAAGGGTTGCCATTTTTCATAACCGTTTCTGTAGCTGGTACCGCCGCCGCCTTCTATTATCGTGATGTGCTGGAAAGCTATAAGGTAATCGTATTTGCCCTTGTTTGCATCGATTACGTCATATGCCCAGTTGAATGCGTTTGCTATTTCAGCTGAAGAAACAGCCAAAGAATAGTAGTCAAAGCTTATGAAAAGTATTCTGTTATAAAGGAACCAGTAGGTTCTGCCGTTAAGGTTTTCGTTAGCACCGGTTATGTACTTACCTGCCAAGGTGCCCGTGCCGGGGTCAAACAGAATATCGGAGGAATTGCTCTTGTAGGAAGAATATCCGTTGTTGGAGAGATAACCGTTTATTCTGTCAGATGTCTGTGTATAAGCGTTATCGGGATAGTTTGCGGCAACGCCGAAATACTTACCCGTTTTCCAGAAATCCGTATAATTGCTGTCGTCGTCCATCATGTTGTCATAAACGTCGTGGTTACCGACGGTAGCCGCAAAAGGAATTCTCTTGAATATGGAAGGCTCGTAGATCTTTTGCCAATACTTGTATCTGTCACCGCTGGCAACGAGGTCACCGGTGTTAATGTGCAAACCTAATTCGTATTTAGTGTTGTTTTCTGAATAATTAAGAGCGTTTACGTACTTGGTGTACTTGGTGGAGTTGTTATGCTCCATATGCATATCGGAGGTACAGATTATAGAAAATTCGCTCTGACCTGCGGTTTTGAATGCATAGGTTTCGGAATAAGCACCTGCACCGTCACAAATTCTGTAGATATAATCCGTGTCGGGAGTAAGACCGTTCAAATCCACGTTGTAATTCAAAAACTTCGTTGTAAAGCGTGCGGAGCTTGTGGAGGACGTGGTGTATCTGTTATAGAACCACATATAGTCCTGATCGTTGTAAGAACCCGTTACTTTCTTGGCAGAAGCAAAGGAAGTATCGTTTGCAGTGGTATATTCCACGTAGCAACCCGTATAGGTATAGTCTGCGTGGAAGCTTACGTTCATTTGGGTGTTCATATCCTGACCGGGGTTTGTCACGATAGTGTAAATATGGCTGGAAGCAGCCGCCGCGTTGGTGCTGATAAGCCCGGAAACACCAACGAAGGGTATGCACAGAGCCATTATAAGCACAAGGGATAACAGCTTTTTCATAAAGAACCACCTTTCCGCAGACCTCAGTCTGCACGATATGTTAAGTTGATATTAAATTATAGCAAACTATAGCCGAAATGTCAATACAAAGCTATAGAAATATAGCATTAAAACATTAAAATTCAAATTATAGGATGTTGGCGGTAGCGTTGCGGCTGTAACCGTTGTATCCGATGGTAAGGCATTTATCGCTGTCCTTGGTTCTGCAATCGAAATACAGTCTCTCCCACTCCAATTCATCGACCTTGTCAATTCTGCCTTCAAGATAATCCAAAACCGTTTTTTCTGCCGCTAAAATACGGCGCAGCATACCGCCTATACGCAGATCCTGCGTGTCAAATCCGCCGGGGCGGCTTTCCTTCATCCAACCGTTGCGGAACGCATCGTAAAACGTTTCGGTACGGCGTTGTATTTCGGGCAACACCTCAACGGCAAGCCTTTTAAGCTCTGCCTTATCAGCCTTGTCATAGGCAGCTTTAAGCTCTGTTCCCGCCGTTGCTTTAAGTTCCAAAACGCGGCAAAGCTTAGCCTGTACGTCAAAAAGGTAAGAGAAAGCGCCTTCTCTCTTTGCAAACGCTTCAAGCTCCTCTGCGCAGCCCTTGTAAAACGCTGGGAACCTACCGTCGGTATGCTTGTCAAACATTCCCTTCAATATATCGTTGTAGAAAAGATATTTGGTGGGGTTAGCGTAGGGTGTATTGTTGTCGGCGGGGGTAACGGAGGGACGGCAAAGGGCAAAAAACTCTTCTGCCGTGTAACCGCAGGCGGCAAGGGTGTTTTCCTTCGCCAAAAGCTCCGCTTCTTCTCCGTCTGCCAAACGGCTTGCGCCGTAAAGAGCAAGTACGGGCATTATACAAGCGGAAAGACAGTCTGCACCGTCATCGCCCCAGCAGGTTGCCATAACCTGTTTTACGTTTCGCTTCTTGATTTCTTCAAGAATTATTTTCGATACCTTCCAGCTATGGTCGATTGCGGGTGTAAAACCGCTCCATTTCCAAGCGCCGCCCGCAAAGGCTATATCGTTATCGAACATAAAGTGCTTGTCCAGCTGTTTTACGTATTTTTCTTTGTCCGTGCTGTAATAGTCCCAGTAAATAAGGGTGATATTTTTCGGCACCTTTTCAAGAAGCTCGTCTTCTATCTTTTCGTCACCGTAATAACCGCCAAAGGCTATACGGAAGAACATATCGCTCCAAATCATAGGCTTAAAGCCGTATTTCTCGCAAATGGCGGCAACCTTTTCCAAGTGGCGGCACATTATATCGAACTTAGGCTCTGCACCGTGTCTGTCCAAGTGCTTGCCTCTGCCTAAAGCGTGTGCTTCGTCCATGCCTATGTTTATGTATTCGGTGGTACAAACCTTGCGCCACGCGGCAATCATTTTTTCTATAAGCTCGTAGGTTTTTTCCTCGTCTGCAAGCAGGGTGTCTCCCATGTCGTTTATGGGGTAATAGCAGGGCCATCTAAGGGCTTGGTTAAGATGGGCAAGGGTCTGAATACAAGGCACCACCTCAACGCCGAAGCCTTTTGCAAAATCGTGTATCGCCTTAATATCCTCCCCGCTGTATCGGTCACGCATATAGCCGAAATAAGGCTCGCCCTCTATCTCAAAAGTGTCTTCGTTGTAAAGATATAAGCAGTTCAGTCCGAAAGCTGCGCTGTATGCAATATACTCCTTAGTCTGACTTATATTTGTAACGGAGTTTCTTGAGTTATCAAGCATAGCGCCGCAAAGCTCAAAGCGTTTTTTGAAAGCTCTTGCATAGCCTTTTTCTTTTTGTGACAGAATAAATGCACCGCAGAAAATATCGCTTATGTGGGCGTAGTTTATAAAAGCTTTATCTTCATTTATTCCAACGCTGAAGCCGTCGCTTTTTTCGGTGTAAAGGGGAACGCCCCCATCGTCTAAATTTATAAGTCCCAAAGTATCCATATATTCAAGCTGTGTTTTGAATGGGAAAGTGCTTTCCGTAAGCTGTAATTTCATCATAAATTCCTCCTACTCGTGGGCGGCAAGGGTAGCCTGTGCCGTCTTTTTAAGTTCTTCAACCGCAAAATCGGGACCTTTTATTATTATGTCTCCGCCGAAGCTCATAACCCAACCGTAAAAAACGGGGCTTAATATAAGCTTTGCAGTCAGTTCAAAGTACCCGTCGTTACCCAATCTAAAGGGTATATCCTTGCCGAAACGGTCAATAATTACCCCCGAAAGCGAATCCTTGCATTTAAGGGTGACGAAGCACTCCCTGCCGCCGAACATACCGAAAAGCTTATCGGTATAGCTCGCCGCATCAAAGCCTTCAACCGCGGCACCGTCCTTATCGGTTATTTTTATGTTCAGCATTTTATCTACGCGGAAATGCCTTATGCTGTCCGTTTCTTCATCGTGGGAAACCAAATAGTAATATTCGTCATCCCAACATAGGGATAGGGGAGTGACTTCGTATGTCTTACCGTCGTGCCGTATAACTTTTTCTTTGTTTCTGTTGCGGTCAAAATAGTGGAAATTTATCCGTTTACCCTCGGCAATAGCCGCGTGCAAGGTGTCAACGCTGTAGAATATGGTTTCCTCCATACTTTTTATTCTGCCGTTAACGTGCACCTGACGGGATAGCTTTTTGCCCTGGTAGTTGCTGGTAAGCGAAGCTAACTTCTTTATAAGAGACGCGCTTTTCTTTTCGGTTATAAAGCGCGAGCTTTGCACCGCATCCGTAAGCAATATAAGCTCCGACATCTCAAAATCCCGTGAAAGCAATCGATACCCGCCGTTTTTCCCCTTATAGTTCTCTATTTCATACCCAAAACTGTTAAGCGTTTCTATATCGCTGTAAATAGTTTTTCTTTCGGCGTGAATATCCAAGGTTTTTAGGTAGTCGGTTATCTGTCCTACCGAAAGTCCGTGATCCTCGTCAGTACGCTCCCAAAGCAATTTCAGCACGTGTAAAATTCTTAGCTTGTGACCGCTGTCTTTAGACATTTTTATCCTCCTCATTCAAAAACAAAAAAAGGCTACATGTACACAATAGCATACATAAAGCCTTTTTTCAAGTATCAGTTAGTAATATAAGGGCGCAATTGGGAAAACAAAGCAGTATCTCCGCGCATGGTGTATTTGTACTTTTCACCGTTCCCGTAACGGACAAGCACGGTATATTCTCTGTCTTCAGGCATCGCCCTTTCATCCTGACAGTCGTGGCATACCTGCTTGAGCACTTTTACGTCGGACACCCCGCCCTTTTTGTTTATAAAAGCAACCACGCGTCTGCGGAAGAATCTCGTAGCGGCGGCACCTATGAAAAGCCCCAAAACACCTGCCCAAAGCTTGCCGGAAAGCAAGAACAAAGCAAGGCCCGTTAAAACACTGTAAACCATAATAAACCTCCTAAAAAGTTGAATTACCTTTCGGTAGGTTTATTATCACAAATTTAAAGTGTTATAAAACGGACTTTGTTTTTGCTGGATACTATTCCGCAGAAAATTCTTTTTCTATATCTGAAAGCGTATCGTTTTCATCAAAAAGCTCATCATTAACGAGGGCAGAGTCTTCCAATATTTCCTCGCAGTCAAACTCGTCCTCTTCGAATTCTTCACAGTCAAAATCATCAAAAGCTTTATAACCGGGAAATTGAACCCAAATGTCCGCATCCTTATCATCGGTTTTGGGAACGTAGCTTACGTGTGCGGCAAGACTGCGCAAAGAAAGCTTTTTAAGCTTACCCTCGTCTTTTTCGCATTTCACTTCGTAAGGAACGAATAGTGCCGCAACTGCCGCTATCTTCAACCAAGTGGGAATAAGTTTCTTTTTTGCCATAAAGGTTACCTCCTTTGCCGTATGCTTAATTATAACATTTCGGCTTGCTCTTTTCAATACCGTAACGAATAAATATTTCGGTACATTATTCCAAATTGCAACGTTTTTCGTGCAAGATCTTGTATTCACCCGCACCGACCGTTTGCATAAGAACCACTCTTTCCACCGTCCAACTCGTATCGGGCACAAAAATCATAGGATCTGTTGTGGGGGTAAATCTGCGGGCAAGGGTAATATGGGGCGTAAACTTGAGCTCCTCAAGGGTCAGCCCTTCCGCCCTTAAATTGTCGCACAAGGATTTTTGAAGCAGTTTAAGCTCCTTGCTTTCCTCGGTGCTTACGAAATACGTACTGCCGAAGTGTCCCAAATCCCTCAGTGTAAGGGTAAAAGGAGGGAAGGACAGCGCCTCCATAGCTCTTATGGCTTCCGCCGCAGAGGGCATCTCCCCCAAAAAAGCCAGGGTAACGTGGTAGGAACCGCTTTTTACAAAGCTGCCTTTACCGAAAAGACTTAAATTGTCAGCGACGGAAGATACCGCCCTTTTTGCATTTTCACAAAGCTCGATTGCCGTAAATAAACGCATAATACCGCCAACCTATCGTTCTTATACAGTAATTATACCTATTTTGTGAGTAAAAGCAACGGATTTCTGAAAAAATATGTTGACTTTAGTAATTTGTTGGAGTAGAATACACGATGGCTATAGATTTTTTTGAAGGAGATTTTACTATGTGCAGTTGTAATCATGAGAAAAGCGACCTTTCGCTTTTGGATGATGTATTTAAAAAATATGGTAACGATAGCGGTAACCTTATTACCGTTTTGCAAAAGGCTCAGGAAATTTACGGGTATTTACCCATTGACGTAATATATCATATAGCGGCAAACACAAACAGCACCCCCGCAAAGGTTATCGGTGTTGCTACTTTTTATACTCAGTTCAGACTTAAACCCGTGGGCAAGCATCTGGTAATGCTTTGCAAGGGCACCGCTTGCCACGTAAACGGCGCAGACGGTATAGAAAAGGCTATTTGCGAAGAATTTAATATAGAAGACGGCGGCACTACCGAGGACGGTTTGTTCTCTTTGAAGAATGTTGCTTGCCTTGGTTGTTGCAGTCTTTCTCCCGTTATGATGATAGACGACGTTACCTACGGTTCTCTTACTCCTGAAAAGGCAGTGGAGATACTTCACGGTCTTAAAAAGGAGGCGGCTGAATAATGCGTATAGTAGTAGGACAGGGCAGCTGCGGTCTTGCGGCAGGTGCTTCTAAAGTATATGAAGTGCTTTTGAACAGCAAAAATGAAAACGATAGCTTCTCCGTTGAAATAACGGGATGCATCGGTATGTGCTATCTTGAACCCATAGTGGATATATATGAAGGTGATGAACTCGTTAAGCGTTTGGTACGCGTAAGTGCCGCAGATGCTAAGCGTATTGCCGAGGCGGTAAGGAAGGGCGAGCTTTCCATGCTTGCGGATATTGAAATATCCCGCGAGGATGAGGAGTTTTTGGCGCTTCAGACCCGCATAGCTTTGCGTAATTGCGGTCTTATCGATCCTGACAGCATAGAAGCTTACGAGGCTAAAGACGGATACAAGGCTTTGGGCAAGGTTTTGAAGACCATGAGCCCCGAAGCGGTTATAGAGGAGATTAAAACGGCAGGCTTGGCGGGCAGAGGCGGCGCAGGCTTTCCTACTTGGTTTAAGTGGAACGCCGCAAGGGCTTCCGCAGGCGATAAAAAGTATCTTATCTGTAATGCAGACGAGGGCGACCCCGGTGCGTTTATGGACAGAGCCGTTATTGAAAGCGACCCCCATAATTTGATAGAGGGTATGCTCATAGGCGCGTATGCCATCGGTGCAAGCGAAGCGGTAGTATATGTTCGCGCCGAGTATCCTTTGGCAATAAAGCGTTTGGAAAAGGCTATAGAAGCCGCTATGAGCAAGGGCTATTTGGGCAACGACATAATGGGCAGCGGATTCTCCTGCACCATGCGTATCAAAGCGGGTGCCGGTGCGTTCGTCTGCGGTGAGGAAACCGCGCTTATCGAGAGCCTTGAGGGCAAGCGCGGTATGCCGAGGCTGAAGCCTCCCTTTCCTGCACAGAAGGGTTATAACGATTTACCTTCCAATATTAATAACGTAGAAACCTTCGCTAACGTAGCGTGGATAATAAACAACGGCGGTGAGGCGTTCTCCGCAATGGGTACGGAAAACAGCAAGGGCACCAAGGTATTTGCTCTTACGGGTAAGATAAATCGCGGCGGTCTTGTGGAAGTTCCTATGGGTAAAACCTTGCGTCACGTAATTTACGATATCGGCGGCGGTATCCGCGGCGGTAAAGAATTTAAGGCGGTGCAGATGGGCGGCCCTTCCGGCGGCTGTATTCCCGCAAGCTTGCTTGATACGGTTATAGACTACAAGTGCCTTTCCGCAACGGGCGCAATAATGGGCTCCGGCGGTATGGTCGTAATGGACGAGGATACTTGTATGGTTAACATGGCAAGATTCTTCCTTGATTTCACTACTAAAGAATCTTGCGGTAAGTGTATCCATTGCCGTATTGGTACTAAGCGTATGCACGAGGTGCTTACACGCATAACCGAGGGCGAGGGCAGAGAAGGAGACGTAGAGCTTCTCGTGGAGCTTTGCGAAGGCATAAAGGACGGTGCCCTTTGCGGTTTGGGTCAAACAGCGCCTAACCCCGTGTTAACGGCTATCAAGTATTTCAGAGAAGAATTTGATGCTCATATAAACGAGAAGAGATGCCCTGCAGGTGAATGCAGTGCCCTCAGAAGATACTATATAGATAAAGAGAAATGCGTTGGCTGTTCTCTTTGCGCGCGCAACTGCCCCGTTGATGCCATCAGCGGTGTTGTAAAGCAGCCCTACGTTATCGACGACGATAAGTGCGTGAAGTGCGGTAAATGCTACAGCGTATGCCGTTTCGGCGCAGTTAAAAAGGCTTAAAGGGGGGGTAAACTATGGAAAAAATTAAAGTTATAATAAACGGTATCCCCTTGGAAGGCGAAAAGGGCGAAACTATATTGCAGATAGCAAAAAGAGGCGGAATTGAAATTCCTACCCTTTGCGAAAGCGAACTCGTTAAGAATTACGGCGCCTGCGGTCTTTGCGTAGTAGAGGCTAAGGGTATGCCCAAGCTTATGCGCGCTTGCTCCACCATGGCAAGCGACGGTATGGATATAGATACGAACAGTCCTCGCGTAAAGGCTTCCCGCAAGTTGGCTCTTGAATTTTTGCTTAGCGACCACGACGGCGACTGTAAGGGTCCTTGCACCCTTAACTGCCCCGCCAATACGGACGTTCAGGGTTATTTGAAGGCTATTGCAGAGGGTGACGATGCGGAAGCGGTTCGTATATTGAGAGAGAAACTGCCCCTTCCCGCATCTATAGGCAGAGTATGCCCTCATCCTTGTGAAAAGGCTTGCCGCAGGCAGTACGTTGAGGAGCCTATCTCAATAGCAAAGCTTAAATATTTTGCGGCAGACAGAGCCTTGAAGGACGATAATGCGCCTATTATAAAGGCAGAGCCTACGGGCAAGAATATTGCCGTTGTCGGCGGCGGTCCCGGCGGACTTACGGCGGCGTATTTCCTTGCGCTTAAAGGTCATAGCGTTACCATATACGAAGCTATGCCCAAGGCGGGCGGTATGCTTCGTTACGGTATTCCCGAATACCGTTTGCCCAAGGCGGTTTTGGATAAGGAAATCGCTCACATACAAAAAACGGGTGTGGAGATCCGCACCAACGTGAAAATAGGTAAGGACGTAAGCTTTAAGGAGCTTCGTGATAACAACGATGCGGTTATAGTTGCTATCGGTGCTTGGCAAGGTATGAAGGTAGGCTGTGACGGTGAGGAGCTCAAGGGCGTTTACGGCGGCATAGAGTTTTTGCGCAGTGTTGCCGAGGGTAACCCCGTAGAGCTTGGAGAAAACGTTGTAATCGTCGGCGGCGGTAATACCGCAATGGATGCTTGCCGCACTGCGGTAAGATTAGGCGCAAAAGAGGTAACGGTGGTGTATCGCCGTACCGAAAAGGAAATGCCGGCAGAAAAGATTGAAATATCCGAAGCCAAGGAGGAGGGGGTTAATTTCCGCTTCCTCGTTAACCCTTGCGAATTGATAGGCAAGGACGGCGTTCTTGACAGCGTAAAGCTTCAGGTTATGGAACTTGGTGAACCCGATGCGGGTGGAAGAAGAAGTCCCGTTCCCGTAGAAGGCAAGTTTGAATATATAAAGGCAGACAGCTTTATTGCCGCAATCGGTCAGAAGGTATCTACCGAGGGCTTTGAGGAATTAGAGCTTAACCGCAGAGGAATTATTTCTGCAGACGAGAACAGCTACAGAACGAATTTGGAGGGCGTTTTCGCAGTAGGTGATGCCACCAATAAGGGTGCGAGCATAGCTATTTCCGCTATAGGTGAAGCAAACCGCGCGGCTGTAGTGATTGATGCCTATTTGAAAGGCTTGGATATACCCTACAGAAAGCCTTTGGTTTCCGAAAGAAAGGTAGAAGACATAGATTTCTCCGACAGAGAAAAGGTAGCACGCATAGCAGTGCCCACCCGCCCTGCTGAGGAAAGAAAGAACGACTTCAAGGAAGTGTATTTGGATCTTCCCGAAGAACAGGCAAGGGCAGAGGCAAGGCGTTGCCTTGAGTGCGGTTGCCACGACTATAACGATTGTAAGCTTATTCGCTACGGTGATATGTATCTGGACACCGTAAGGTTTGACGGCGCAAAGCGCCATACCGATAAGGAAACCAAGCTTGAGGTTATAGAAAGAAACAACGGCAAGTGTATTCTTTGTAACCTTTGCGTGCGCGTTTGCGACGAGGCGGCAAAGGAAAGCATTCTCGGCTTGGTGGGCAGAGGCTTTACCACCGTTATTAAGCCTGAATTTTCAAGCAAGGACGTAATAAACGTTTGCAAGGATTGCGGACTGTGCGTAAACGTATGTCCTACAGGTGCTTTAAAAAAGTTGATTTAAGGTTTTACAGAGGTTTAAAATGAGCGAAGTCATTTCCGCGGCGGAGAAGCCGCAAGCGCAAACGGAAAACAAGATGGGCGTTATGCCCGTAGGCAGACTTTTGTTTACAATGTCAGTGCCTATGATAATCTCCATGCTTGTGCAGGCGTTGTACAACGTGGTAGACAGTATATTCGTGGCAAAGGTAAGCAAAAGTGCCTTGGATGCGGTAGGGGCGGCTTTCCCGGTACAGAATATACTTATAGGTGTAGGCACGGGTACGGCGGTCGGCGTTAACGCATTGCTTTCCCGTTCCTTGGGCGAAAAGCAGTTTGATAAAGCCAACCGCATCGCCCGTAACGGCTTGTTTTTGGCGCTTGTAAGCTTTATAATTTTCTTGTTTTTCGGCTTTTTCGGTGTGGAAATATACATGGACTCCTGCCACGTGGAGCCGGAGGTAAAGGAACTGGGTATAAAATATCTGAAGATAGTATGTCTGTTCTCCTTCGGCGTGTATTTTCAGATAATGTTAGAGCGTTTGTTGCAGTCAACGGGTAGATCTATTTTTACCATGTTTACCCAAGGTACGGGCGCTATAATCAACATTATTCTTGACCCTATCTTCATTTTCTCCAAGGGACAAGAGGTTTTCGGCATAACTATGCCCTTCGGTCTCGGACTTGGTGTGGAAGGTGCGGCGTACGCTACCGTTATAGGTCAGATCGTGGCGGCTGTCTTGGCGGTTTTGTTCAACGTTATCAAAAACAAAGAGATAAGCCTGAGTTTTCGCAGATTCCGTCCCGAATGGGGCATTATCGGAAGAATATACAGTATAGGCGTACCGTCTATTTTGATGATGGCGATAGGCTCTTTTATGACCTATTTCATGCAGAAGATACTTAACGGCTTTACCAACACCATGGGTTACACCGTGTACAACGTGTATTTTAAGCTTCAAAGCTTCTTCTTTATGCCGATGTTCGGCTTGAACAACGGTCTTATCCCCATAATAGCCTACAATTACGGCGCGGCTAACCGCAAGCGTATAATGAAGACTATGCGTATAGCCATGATAGCGGGCTTTTGCTTTTTGACCGTAGGTTGCTTCGTGATGCGTTACGGCGCACACGGATTGCTGGCAATCTTTGAGCCGGCAAACTGCGATCCGGAAAGCTTTTACGATGTTGGTGAAAAGGCGTTGGGGACAATAAGTCTGCACCTTCCCATAGCAAGCTTTTGTATCATAATAGGCTCGGTGTTCCAAGCTTTAGGCAAGGGCGTGTATTCTATGATAGTATCCGCCGCCCGTCAGCTTTTGGTACTTATCCCCGCCGCATATCTGCTGGCGCAAACGGGTAAGATTTCTGCCGTTTGGTGGTCCTTCCCCATAGCGGAGATAATGTCCATTGCCGTAAGCCTTTTCCTGCTTTACAGACTATATAAGAAGCTTATCAAGCCTATTCCCGACGGTGCACCCGTATAAAAATGAGGTAATCATGGATATAAAAGACTTGCTTTCTTACGTTGACCATACTTTGCTTAAAACTACCGCAACGTGGGAGCAGATAAAAGTTATATGCGATGAAGGAATCAAATACGGCACAGCGTCGGTTTGCATTCCCCCCTGCTACGTAAAACAAGCGGCGGATTACGTGAACGGCAGTGTTAAAATTTGCACCGTAATCGGCTTTCCCAACGGCTATAACACCGCAGAGGTCAAGGCTTTCGAAGCGGAGAGGGCGGTGGCTGAGGGTGCCGACGAGATAGATATGGTTATAAACGTGGGTATGATTAAAGCGGGAGACTTAGCGGCGGTTGAAGATGAAATCCGTCTTGTAAAATCCGCTTGCGGTGATAAGATTTTAAAGGTTATCGTGGAAACCTGCTTGCTCACGGAAGAAGAAAAAATACAGATGTGCGGCATTTGTGCCAAAGGCGGTGCCGACTTCATAAAAACCTCCACGGGCTTTTCCACAGGCGGTGCCACGTTAGAGGATATTAAGCTTTTTGCTAAGCACGTACCGTCGGGGCTGATGATAAAAGCGGCAGGCGGCATATCCTCCATCGAGGACGGAGAAGCGTTTATTAAGCTTGGTGCTCACAGATTGGGCACGAGCCGCATCGTCAACATAGCTAAGGAGTTTGGAATATAATGTACGGTAAACTGTCTGTTGCTGCCGCAGAAGCAAGGAAAAAAGCGTATGCTCCCTATTCGGGCTTTAAGGTAGGCGCGGCGTTGCTTACGGCCGACGGAAAGATATACAGCGGCTGTAACATAGAAAACTCTGCCTTTTCTCCCACAGTCTGCGCCGAGCGCGTGGCGCTTTTTAAGGCGATAAGCGAAGGTGAAAGGGCTTTCGTTGCCATAGCCGTGGCGGGCGGTAAGGAGCGTATCGCTCCCACTATGCCCTGCGGTGTGTGTCGCCAAGCTCTTGCGGAATTCTGCAACGGTGATTTAAAGGTGATTTCCGTTTCGGATGAATCGGGTAATTATACCGAAACCACTTTGGGCGCACTTTTGCCCAACGCTTTTTCCGAAGCTGACTTCAGGGGTTGACATAATGCGTATAACCGATATAATAATAAAAAAGCGCGAGGGAGAAAACCTCACAAAAGAAGAAATAAACTATTTCGTAAACGGATACACTCAAGGCAAAATAACGGATTACCAAGCCTCGGCGTTGCTTATGGCTATTTGCATTAAGGGCATGAACGAGGAGGAAACGGAAAACCTGACTTTTGCCATAAGAGATTCGGGGGAGATCGTGGATCTATCTCCCATAGACGGAATAAAAATAGATAAGCATTCCACCGGCGGAGTAGGTGATAAAACCACCCTTATCGTAGCTCCTCTCGTGGCTGCTTTGGGGATCAAAGTGGCAAAAATGAGCGGCAGAGGTCTTGGGCATACGGGCGGCACCGTTGATAAATTGGAGTCGATTCCCGGCTTTAAAACCGCCCTCACCAAGGAGGAATTTTTTGCCGCAGTAAACAGCGCGGGCCTTGCGGTAAGCGGTCAAAGCGGCAACCTTGCACCTGCGGATAAAAAACTGTACGCTTTAAGAGACGTAACCGGTACGGTGGACAATCATTCCCTTATAGTTTCCAGTATAATGGGCAAAAAGCTGTCCTCGGGCGCAGACGGAATAGGTCTGGACGTGAAGGTAGGCAGCGGTTCCTTCAACAAGAATAAAGCGGCGGCTGAAAAACTGTCGCAAGCAATGGTGAAAATAGGCAAGGCGGCGGGTAAAAAAACCGCGGCATTGCTTACGGATATGGATGCTCCCTTGGGTAAAGCCATAGGCAACTCCCTTGAGGTCAAGGAAGCTATAGAGGTTTTGAACGGCGGCGGTGACGGTGCGCTCGTTGCCGTGTGCTTGGAGTTGGCGGCGCTTATGCTTCATTTAGGCGGTAAGGGTAGCGTTGATGCTTGCCGTGATAAGGCGGCAAAGACATTAAAAGAGGGCAGTGCACTCCAGGCGCTGATAAATATGGTAGATGCCCAAGGCGGTGACAGCAGTTATATAACCAATCCCGAAAAATTTGCCGCGGCAAAGTATATACACCCGATTTTATCGGATAGGGATGGGTATATGACCCATTGCAACGCCAAAGAATACGGTAAAGCCGCCCTTATCTTAGGCGCGGGCAGAGAAACCAAGGCGGATGAAATAGACCATTCCGCAGGCATAGTATTGGAAAAACGCAGAGGCGATAAGGTGAATAAGGGTGACGTAATAGCGTATCTTCATACCAATAGGGAAAAGGCTGT
The DNA here is from genome assembly GCA_017397805.1 of Clostridia bacterium. Taxonomy (GTDB): domain Bacteria; phylum Bacillota; class Clostridia; order Oscillospirales; family CAG-382; genus SIG636. The sequence continues at coordinate 19,898 of JAFQHW010000050.1, forward strand.
TGAAGAGGCTGAGAAGATAATCCTTTCTTCAACCCATATAGAAAAAGAACCGCCTTCTGCCGTTCCGCTTATACACGGAATCGTGATGTAGGAGAAATACGTTGATGGATGAGCTTATACTGAATACCAACGACGTTCTGAGAAAAAAGAACGACCTTATAAGCCTTGCCGTTTTGGGCGGCATAATGAGCGTGGTACTTTTCGTGCTTACGCGCAGCTCCGGTTGGGGGGTATTTGCCGCTTCCGAGGGTATAATGCTGTTGGCTCTTGCGTTCACTTATTTCAAGTCTGCAAAAAACGGAGGCATAACCCTTCATTTTAAAGGCGACAGTCTGGAGCTGACCTATACCGACGGCAGAAAGTACAGCGTCAAGGACGTGGACAGAAGCTATTTTTCTCTTACGCAAACTCAAAAACAAAAGGAGCAAAACGTAGGCACGCTGACGGTTCAAAGCACGAACTTTAAGGTGCAGTATATTAACGATTTTGATAAACTTCAAAACTATTTGGCTACTCATTTTGAAAAAAAGGAAGTAAAAAGCATATACTATTTCGACGAAGAAGACGAGGAATAGGGTTGAAAATTTAAAAATAACAAAGGCAAAACGATTCGTCAAGTCCGTTTGCAAGGTATTGAAAGATGCCTTGCAAACGGCTTTTGTTTTTGCCTAAAACTTCTCAAAAAGACTTTATTTGGATAAAGTGCGATGAACACAAAAAAAGTCGACCGTCATATACAAAGTGAACAAAAATGCATTCCATATGTGAAAAAATATGAAATAATTAACAAAACCTCTTGAAATTTTAAAAACGGATTGCTATAATAACCATAGAATAAGGTAGATATGCAAAATATGTTTTTGGAGGTATTTATATGAACAGTCGAAAACGCATAGTAGCCCTTTTGCTTGTCGTTGTCATGATGGTTGGCACGATAAGCGCATTCTCCGTTACCACGTCGGGTATTTCCGATGCGGATTTCGTGGCACCTAAGATATCGGTTCCCGATTATATTCAGATGCCAGCTAACGATTTGTTAACCAACAACCAGACCTTTACTCTTGGTGAAGGTACACGTTATGAAATCGACCTTAAGACTCAGTTTATCCCTTACGGTCAGCATAACCGTCCCAGTACCTGCAGCGATACTATCTACTCTCAGAAATACGTTGTTGTTCACAACACCGGTGCATATCCCCGTACTTCTACCGCACTTGCAAACCATAACTACGGTAGAGGCGGCACTGCAGAGGTTTCGTGGCACTACACCTGCGGTAACGACGGTCTTTATCAGATGCTTCCCGTTAACGAAAAAGGCTGGCACGCAGGCGGTAACTATTGGAATTCCAGCAACATTGCTGATAAGACCGACGGTACCAACAGCAACAGTATAGGTATTGAAACTGCTACTCCCGGCTTCCCCGCAGACGATACCTTCTCCGGTGAGCACTGGAATCAGGCAGATATGTACGATTGGTACGCAACCACCTTTGACGATACCGCTACGTATCTTGCAATGCTCGTTGCATTCATTTGCGTAAACCTTAACTTCAACCCCTATACACAGACAATTACCCACTATCATACATCTGCAAAGAACTGCCCTATCCAGATGAGATACGTATTCGGTCCTAACGCTTCCTTCTCCGTAAACGGTACTTACTACAAGGTTTACAGAGACAGAATGTATGATTTCTACAAGGCATTCGGCGGCAGCTACATCTCCTCCGATACCTTCCAGAACACTTACTACAACCCCAACTACAGCGTTTACAAGACCGGCCTTTATAAGGCTTCTTCCGCAGTTACCGTATATCGCGGCGGTAACACCTCTACCGGCTCCGTTGGCACCGTTGCAGCAGGCTCTGTTGTTGACGTTGACATCGTTGGTTGGAACTGGGGTAAGATCACCCTTTCCAACGGCACAAAGGGTTGGGTAAACCTTAACAACCTCAGCTTCGTAAGAAATGACTACGACTACGGTACTTACAGAACTTCCGGCGGTCAGATAGTAAACGTTACTTCCATCTCCGGTTCTACCGCTACTTACGAGGGCGGCACCGCTAACATCTCCACTCTTACCAGAGTTTACGGCGTTACCGTAAAGAACGATACAACGTTCGGCAGCGAGACCAAGTACTTTGCAAAGGGTGAGACCTTTACAGTTACCGCTGATACCAGCGTAGGCAACTTCGATATTTGGGAAGTTAGAAGCGGTATTGCAACAATAACCGACAAGACAGCTACAACCACCACAGTTAAGGTTGTTAACAGTGACATCGTTTTGCATGCTACCTTCCGTGATGAGTTTAAGCTCACCATCGAAAACGGTTCCGGCGGCGGTCATTATAAGGCAGGCACCACCGTTGATATTTCCGCAAGCGCTATGAAGGGCCAGAAGTTCACTTACTGGGAAATCACCAGCGGTTCCGGTGAAATCGGCAACCCCAATTCTTACAACACTACCTTTACTCTCGGTGCTTCCAATGCAACCGTTAGAGCAAACTTTGAAACTGCGGGCGCATTCGACCCCGGCTACCTTACGAACTATGCTTTAGGTAAGTCCTACAGCGTTACCATGAACGGTGATTCGGCTACCTACTATTCCGGCTACTCCAATCAGCAGGAAACAGGCAACAAGCTTACCGACGGTAACGTGGCAACCGATAGCTACAGCACCACCGATACTCCTTACGTTGCATTCCAAGGCTCCAGCAAGACCCTTGCAGTTACCATTAACTTGGGCACTACGAGAAACGTTGGTATGGTTGCTATCCGTGACGTGGGCGACAGCGGTGCCAGCGTTGGTGACTTTACCGTAGGTTCTGCAGTTGTTGAGTATTCTACCGACGGTTCCAACTACAGCACTGCATCCAATATTAAGGATACCATGCTTTACTCCTACGCAGGCGGTTCAGAGTTGAGCAACGTTTATACTCACCAGTTAGACTTTACTTGGGTAAAGGCTAAGTATGTAAGAGTATCCTTCCTTACCGCAACCTACATTACCGCATTTACCGAAATCGGTGTTTACGGTGATGAAACAATGGTAGAACCCGTTCCCGACGTGCTTGAGCTTACTACCGATGCAGCTTCCGAAGGCTATAAGATGGATGAAGAGTATGTAACCGGCGCGGCAGTTGGTCTTAACGTTGCTGCTCTTAAGAAACTCTTTAAGGTTTCCGTATCCGTTAAGAATCCTTCCGGTACAGCAGTTGAATCCGGTAACATCGGTACAGGCTACAAGGTAACCTTCGGTGTAACCACCGTTGAAGTTGTTGTTACCAACGACGTGGACGGCGACGCTATCTGCTCTGCTACCGACTTGTTGATAGTAAACAACTACATTTTGTCCGGCAGCGGTATGACTACTATAGCACTTAAGGCGGGCGACAGTGATGCTAACGGCATCGTAAGCTCTACGGACTACATGATAATGGAAAAAGTTATCAGCGGCTAATATTATCTTTTAGAAACAGATTTTAATTTAATTCAGCCGCCGTGGAAACACGGCGGCTGAAGTTGATGACAAACCTTGTCATCAACTTGGCAGAGTGCTGAGAAAGAGTGCAGGCAAGACGAACCGAGGCGATAGCTGTTATGCCACCCCATTACTCACTTCGTTCGTAACGGGGACCCCGAACGGTACTGTGAGCCGAGGTTCGTTTTGAACGAAAAACTATAATATAAAAAGTAGAAAATTCAGGGATCTCCCCTGAATTTTCTCCCTTAAAATAGTAATATTTTTTCTTTTTTCGTGTTCTGTGCCTTTGTCAGCGGTCTGA
>JAFQHW010000051.1 GCA_017397805.1 Clostridia bacterium
TCGCCTCGGTTCGTCTTGCCTGCGCTCTTTCTCAGCGCTCTGCCAAGCTGATGACAAGGTTTGTCATCAGCTTGAATGGAGGGCTTTCGCCCTCCATTTTGTTGTCGGAGTCCCCACAAAGTCTGACGACTTTGTGGGGTAATTTATCTTCTGTTGTTGTCGGAATTATTGGTTTCAGCATAGGGGAAGAACTCATCCATAGGGAAGTTCATTCTGCCGAAAACGTTGCAAGGGTCAGAAGAGCTGATGGCGGGAGTGCTGTCCTTTTCGGGCAAGCAGAAGCGTGAAGCGGGGATGATTATTTGAACGGGACGTTCCATACGTATAACGGAAAAAATGCCAACGGATACGAACAGCTCGTTAAGTCCAACACCGTCCACCAAGCAGCCGTCGAATTTGCACTTTATGCTGTCGGGCAGGCTGTCTACGTTACAGCAGCAGTTGCCGAAGTTGCGGCAACGCTCCACAAGCTTTACGTCAAGGCAGATAGGCGGTGCTACCTCTACCGTAACGGTAGGAAGCTGAGGCTCGGTTTCGCATTTTAAGTCGGGGGGCAGTTTGCAAAAGCCGTTATTTTCGGGGTCGGAAGTAAATACGCTTACGTTCTTTTCACTGCCGTAAAGGATAATCTTCTTATCGTAAACCGCAAGTCCCTTTACCTCGTAGGACTTACCGCAAACGCAAACCTCCACTACAATGCACAAATAGTACCTTATAAGTACTTGATAATAACCCTTGTTAAAGGGCACGGGGTCGATGGTAATATCGGTGGTCATTATCTCGGCGCTCTTACAGCGCACTGCAGTAGCGCGGTCGATAACCTCCTGTCCACATTCGCACAAGTAAACTCTTATATCCTCCAAACAATCTTTGTCCTTAGCGGAATCAAAAATTTTATTTGCGGTAATACAGCAAACTGAATCGGAGGTTTTGCCGCAAGAAAGCGGCTGACAATTTAATCTTTCGCCCATTGGATATATCCTCCTAAATTAAATGAATAGACGCCGCTTTTTCAATCAACGCCTTTCTGTATTAGGATATGCGCGCATAACGCAAATGTTAACGGCTTTTATAGGAGGATTTACCGTACTTGATTTTTTGATAAAATGTGGTATAATGTAAAAAACGATAAGGAGGGACAGTTATGCCGTTTTTGCCCGTTACCAAAGAAGAAATAGATGTCCTTGGCTGGGAAGTGCCCGATTTTGTGTTGGTTACGGGGGATGCTTACGTTGATCACCCCTCCTTCGGTACGGCAATCATCTCCCGCGTGCTTGAAGCGGAAGGGTTCAGGATAGCCATCCTTTCCCAACCCGATTGGAGAAGCACTGAGGATTTTTGCCGTTTCGGCAAGCCTCGTTTGGGTTTTCTTGTGAACAGCGGCAACATTGACAGCATGGTTGCCCATTATACCGCCGCCAAAAAGCGCAGAGGTGACGACTATTATTCCCCCGGCGGAAAGGCGGGCAAGCGCCCCGACAGAGCAATAATCGTCTATTGCAACCGCATACGCGAAGCTTACGGAGATATACCCATAGTTATCGGCGGTATTGAGGCTTCTACCCGTCGATTTGCCCACTACGATTATTGGACGGACAAGGTGCGCCGCAGTATTCTTATCGACAGTGGTGCAGACCTGCTTGCCTACGGTATGGGTGAGAATATTATGAAGCGTATCGCATTCCTTTTGGATAAGGGGGTGCCCGTACACAAGCTGAGAGATATAAGGGGTACCGTTTACCGTTGTGCCAAGGACGAAAAACCCCATTACGAAAAGGTGGAAACCTTCCATTACGACGTTTTAAAGAGCGACAAGGAAGCCTACGCAAAGGCATTTAAAATACAATACGATAATATGGACCACGTAAAGGGCAAGGCGGTTCTTGAGGAGTATGACGACTGTATGCTGGTGCAAAACCCGCCCATGCCGCCACTTAGCCGTTCCGAGCTTGATAAGGTATATTCCTTGCCTTATATGCGTAACTACCACCCTTGCTACGAAAAAGAGGGCGGTGTGCCCGCTATAGCCGAAGTCAAGTTCTCCATTACCCATAGCCGCGGATGCTTTGGCGGCTGTAATTTCTGTGCGCTGACCTACGTTCAGGGGCGCAGTGTGTGCTCCCGCAGTGAGAAGAGCATTCTTGAAGAAGCTGAACTTATAGCGGCAATGCCCGATTTCAAAGGCTATATCCACGATATAGGGGGCCCTACCGCCAATTTCCGTCACCCTGCCTGCTCCTTGCAGAAGGAAAACGGAGTGTGCACGGGCAAGCGTTGCTTGTTCCCCACCCCTTGCAAAAACCTGAATGCCGACCACAGCGAGTATATTTCTCTCTTGGAAAAGGTGGAGAAAATACCCAAGGTTAAAAAGGTGTTTATCCGCAGCGGCATCCGTTTCGACTATCTTTTGGCAGAGAAAAACGAAAAGTTCTTCAAGCGTTTGGTGGCTAACCACATAAGCGGTCAGCTAAAGGTAGCACCCGAGCACTGCTCCGATAACGTGCTTAAATATATGGGCAAGCCCTCCTTTGAGGTGTACAAACGCTTCCAAAACCGCTTCTATCAGCTTACCAAATCCATGGGCAAGGAGCAGTATTTGGTGCCTTATCTCATGTCCTCCCATCCCGGCAGTACCATAAACGACGCCATTGAGCTTTCGTTGTATTTGAAGGCAAACGGACTTAATCCCGAGCAGGTGCAGGACTTTTATCCCACACCGGGTACGGCTTCCACCTGTATGTTCCATACGGGTATCAACCCCTTCGATATGAAGAAGGTTTATGTGCCCAAGACCTACGAGGAAAAGCGATTGCAAAGAGCGTTGCTTCAATCCTACAAACCCGAAAACGCTCCCCTTGTAAGAAAGGCGTTGGAAACGGCACACCGTACCGATTTGATACCCATACTCCTTCCTCACGGCAAAAGAAGCGCGCAAAAGAAGCCGAATAACGAAAAAAGGAAGCCTGTGGGCAGAAAATTCAAGAAATAATATATAAACTTCCTTTACAAAGCGATTTTTTTATGATATTATGTTAATAACAGCTTACGAAGAAAGAGGTGCTTGTTTTATGAAATGTCCCGCTTGTAATCACCCCGAAAGCAAGGTTATAGATTCCCGTCCCACGTCTGAGGGTGCTTCTATCCGCCGCCGCAGAGAGTGCTTGGCGTGCCAGCGCCGTTTTACCACCTACGAGATTATTGAGGACGTTCCCATGCTGGTGGTTAAAAAGGATAACACCAGAGAGGCATACGACAGAAACAAGCTGCTTGCGGGTATTATCCGCGCTTGCGATAAGCGCCAGATCTCCAAGGACGTTATGGAAGGCATCGTAAGTGATATTGAGCGCAATTTGCAAAACTCCGTACATAACGAGATACCTACCTCTTATATAGGCGAGATGGTTATGCGCCGTCTTAAGGAAATTGATGAGGTGGCTTACGTTCGCTTTGCGTCGGTTTACCGTCAGTTTAAAGACCTTGATGCGTTTGTGGACGAGCTTAATAAGCTGCTTGCTGAAAAGAAATAATATACAGAAGAATCATCCCCCACGAAAATCGGCATCTTCCCCGCGGAAGATGCCGATTTTGTTTTTATTTTATTTATTATTCTGTGTCAAACCCCGATTCATAAAACTGGTTGGGATCTACGAATGTGCCGTTAACGGACACCGCAAAGCGAAGCATGGGTTTTGCGTGCTCGCCTTCCTTATAGGTCATGCCGCTTACCCCGCCGGAGCCGATTATCTCGCCCTCTTGGACGGTATCGCCCACCTGCTTAGTATCGCTGAAATCGCCTATATTGTAGTAGTGGCTTAAAATTCCGTAGCCGTGGTCTATAACGACCATCTTGCCGTTAATTTCATCCTCGCCCATATAGATTATCACACCGCGCTTGGAAGCCTTGATGCTATCGCCTTCGTTAACGGAGTAATCTATGCTTTCAAGGTAGAAATAGGGCACCACGTCATTTACGGACATATAAGTACCGAAGTCATAAAGCACCTCATTATCCGTGGGGGGGCTGAATTTACTGCCCATATCGATCATTGCTTCGCCGCCGTTTTCATGAAGCTCGGCAAGCAAGGTCTTATACGCTTCTATTCTGTCGGGCGTTTGTGACATAATATAAAGCTCCGTATCCATACGTGCTCTGTTAAGTGCATCGCTTGCGCCTTTAACGCTGAGGGTGATCTCCTCGCTTACCTCGCCTATCTTAAAGGTCAGGCTGTAATCGCCCGCGGCGTTTGCAACACTCAATGGCAAAGCAACGCAAGCGTAGTCGTCGTTTTCACCGAAGGTAAGGCTTATGGGTGAACTGATAAGCTGGGTGCTTATTTCCACCTTTTCATCAGCGCTGAGATGACGGAAGGTAAAGTAAACCACTCTGCCCGCCGTTGCCTCCACGGGAGGATTGATAAGCTCGGGGCGCACGTCGTAGAACACCTCAAACTCATAAACCGCACTGCCCCCTTGCACCTTTCCGCTAAGGCTCCAATGCGCCTCAAGACGGGCGGTAAGCACCGTATCGCTGGTGCGGTAAAGGGTTGCGAAATCCTTTTCCTGAAGAACGTTTCCGTCAGAATCGGTAAAGCTTAAAATACACTCCGCAGGCTCTACGGAAAAATCTATAGGGTTATCGATAACCTTGAAGTCGTAGTTAAAACGCTGTGCTTCCGTAGCCGTATCACTATCCGTATAGCTTACCGTATTCCCCGCGATGTCCTGATACTCCCAAGTATATTCTTTGGGCAATACCTGAATTTTTTCCGTGCTCGAAGTGAACACGAGAGTGGGCAGGGAATAACCCGCTTCCTTATAAACCGCCGCCGACTCTTCCCTTTGAAGGAGAGTTTTTGCGTAATCGGAAAGGATGGAAGCGTACTCGCCGTTATTCTTTTTTATAAAACAACCGTTGGTGTTTACCTCAGGATACAAAATGAAGCTTATATCCTCGTCCGTCTTATTAAAGGTTACCGTATAACCTTCGGACTCGGTTTCCCTCAAAGGTGCGGCAAGGGGTGCCGCGTTAAGATACATATCAACGTAAAAATCGACATCTTCACGCTCCGTAAAAACGTAGTCTTTGCCTTGGGTATCAACCACGCTTACGGTTTTAACCTTATCTGCGTCAATATCCGTACCGGAAAGAGTTACCACGAAATAAACTATAAACACCATAGGAAGGCATAGCAATATCCAAAGCCATGCACTTTTTTTATTTTTGGTTTCCACTTAAAATCCCCGTTTCAACTATTATGCTATCACTGCTTCGATAGCGCCCTTAATATCGGCTACCTTGGTAGAAATAACCATATACGCATATACGCCGCTGCCGCCAACAACTGCATCCAAGGTCATTTGATAATTGTCTGCGTTGTAGTCCTTATACTGGTTCTGAAGGCTTGTAAGCTTGTTGGAAAGAAGTGTTCTTATCTCCTCGCCTTCAGCATCACTCTTTGCTATATAAAAAGCAACCGTTTCAGCAGAGTTGCCCGTTTCCTCGCAGATCCAAAAGCCTTCTGCAAAGCTTTCGGGGTTGATACCGGTATCGTTATATATGGCATCTGCGGGCATCTCCAAAATAGCGTCAACCATAAGCTTTTCTGCAGCCGCCTTCATATCTTCAGCGCTTATGCCGCCTTCTGCTTCGGGAAGAGATGCTTCTGCGGATACAACGTCTTCTTCGCTTTCGGGCGCAACGTCGCTAACGGTGCTTGTGGTATCGTTTACGGAGGAAGTTTCCTCTTCGTTGCCGCCGCAAGCCGCAAAGGAGGTGGTAAGTGCGAATGCTAAAAGTATTACTAAAAGTTTCTTCATGTTAATTTTTCCTTTCATAATTAAACGAGTATTTTATTCAAACAAGGGAATGCTCGTAGGGTTCACCCAAGTGCCCTGCGTTTTTTGAGTTGCGTAATCGCGCAGAATATCCATCCAGATATAATACGCCTCTGCCGTCAGATGACAATAGCTGTCACTGGAATAAACGTCTGCCAAATAACCGTCACCGTCCCTTAAAGGAGATGCCACGTCTATAAAGTCCATGCCGTTAGCGTTGCAATACTCAAGCATATAGCTGTTAAGCAGACTTAAATTTTTGTTGTTAAGGTTAGAATAGCTCTTATCCCTTGTGAGATAGGTGGTGGCAAGCACTATTATCTCCACGTCGGGGTTTTTGTTTTTAATGGCTTCGATGGTCTGTATAGCTTCCTCTGACACCAGCTTCGCACAGGTATCGGGTTTGCCCACCATGCCAAGGTCGTTAAGGCCCATAAGGGACAAATACACGGTCTTTCTGCCTGTAACTGTGGGCAGATCCTCTATATTATAGGGCACGCCCCTGTATTTGGGCAACACGTTATCCGCCATATCGGGGGTTTGGTGGAGATTGTTATAAAAGCTGAAGCTGCTGGAGCAACAAAGAAGTGCGTTGCTTAAAATATCCTTGGAAACGCTGTTCCTCCAAGCAGAAAGTCGGTTGCTGAAGTGAACCATTACCGAATGACCTACGAACAACGCGTTTTGGTAATAAGAATCGATCTCATCGGCTGAGATGCCGTCGGGCGCAGTCACTATGGGATCTCTTTGACCGCCCTGTATCTCAGGCTGACTGCTGTCGTTACCGCTTGCGTCTTCCTTGGGCGGTTCTTCGCTTACGTCATCAGAGCTTTCCTCAAACGAAACCTCCTCCGAGCTTTCTTCAAAGCTTTCCTCAAAAACGGCGGAGCTTTCTTCTATAACCGAAGACTCCTCATCGGATTCGTAAATAACAACGGAGCTTTCTTCTGTATCTAAACCGTCGGGGGACGAAACGGAGCTTTCGTCATCCGTTTGGGGATTGTCTTTTTTAACTATTCCCACACACGCAACCACTGCCGCAACCACTAAAACTATCGACAGCAAAATAAAAGCTATGCGTAAAAACTTTGGCACAAAAACACCACCAGTATATATTTATTCACAGAATATTATACACTTACAAAGGCATTATGTCAATAACGATAGGTGGTTTTTGTCGAATATTTTTACGACGTACGGGTAATACTTTCCATATACATTCAAAAAAGCAGGTGTAGCTATGGATATAGACAGCTTTGACGGACTTTGCGATTTTTTAAGAACACAGCTTGGCGCCGCCGCCGATTTGACCGTCAGGCATATAGACAAGGCAAATTGCAGATGTGGTATTTTTTATATAAGGAACATTTGCGGCAGACAGTATATAGCCGACCGCGTAATAGCGCCCATGGTTAAAAGCTGTGACGAAAGCTTTAGAGGCGGTTTTGACAGCCTTTTGCAAAGCGCCGCCCTGAACCCTTGCGAAAAAGGGGAGGAAGGCATACGGGCGTTGTTGGGTGGCAACGCCTTGATAGCCGTAGAAACCGACAAGCTGTACTGCGCCATAGTAGGTGCAGACAGCTTCAACCATCGCAGTGTATCCGAGCCTGACAGCGACGTTACGGTGAAAGGTCCCCGCGCAGGCTTTACGGAAAGCGGTGAAGGCAACGTAGCCGCACTGCGGCGAATAATTAAAAGCCGACGTTTGCGCGTAAAAAAATACACCGTGGGCAGTATAACGGGCACCGCGGTTTTTGCGGTATATTTAGAGGGGCGCGCCGACCTAACGGTATTGGAAAGTATAGAAAACGTCCTTGAAAGCGCAAAGGCGGCGGCAGTGGTGGACAGCGGAAACATAGAACAGCTTCTGTGTCCCAAGGGTAGCTTCTTCCCAACCATGGGAAGCAGTGAAAAGGTGGACAAGGTGGCATCAAAAATCATATCGGGCAGAGTGGCGATAGTGTGCGACGGAAGTCCCTTCGTGCTGACTGCGCCCTACGTTTTTGCGGAAAGCATACAGTCTGCGGAGGATTATTTAAAGCCGGCTTGGTACGCTACGTTTATGCGTTGCTTGCGGTTCTTTGCGTTACTTGCCTCGTTGCTTTTGCCCGCCATATTCACCGCCGCCGTATATCACGACAGAGGACTTTTACCCTCGGCGGTCATGGAGTCCTTAGACGAAATGCAGAAGGACATAAAACTGCCCTTCTTAGCCGAGATTTTGCTTATGCTTACCGCCTTTGAGATAATACGGGAGGTAGGCGTGCGGATGCCCCGAAGCGTAGGGGACGCGGTAGGACTTGTGGCATCACTTTTGGTGGGAGATGCCACGGTGGAAGCAGGATTGGCCGGGACCTCGGTACTGCTTATCGTTGCTTTTTCGGAAACCGCGGGGTTTATAGTACCCGCTTTTAACTCCCCCTCGGTGTTGCTTAGATATATTTATTTATTTGCCGCCTACGGGGGCGGTCTTTACGGATTGCTTTTTGCCTTTGGTTTGACCGTAATGAGCATGCTAAAGAAAAAAAGCTTTGGTGTGGGGTATATGGTGCCTCTTTATCCCCTCAGCGTTCAAGGGATGGACGATTTTTTGTTGGCGGTACCGAAAAAGGTATTAGGGCGCAAAGAGAGGTTAAAATGAACCCTATGTGCATACAATGTACGGGGTGATTATATGAGTATTGTAATACTGGAAACGGAACGATATGCCGTGGGCGACGGGGATGCTTTTATAAAGCTTACCCTTCCCCGCCTTAACGAGGACGGCTGTGCCTTGGAGAAAAACTTCAGCTCCTATTACGGAAACTTAAAACGCGGTTTTGATAAATACGTGAACGCATTTTTAGCGCCTTCTGCCGCAAAAAGGCAGGGGGCACCCTACGGCGCCTCCGTAAACACGGTGCTTTGCCGTGAAACGGATAAGCTTTTATCGCTGTACACCGACGTTTTGTTAAGCGACGGCAAGGGCACAAGGCAAGGACGGCGGGCGATTTTGTGGGACAAAACCACGGGCAATGCAGTTAACCCTAAGAATTTGTTTTTAAAGGGAGCTAAGAGGAAGATCATATCCCTTTTGCAAGAGGAACTGCAGTTAAAAAGCGAAAAAAGCTCCGTTCCCTTATACGGTGATGCGCTTCCCAAGCTGAAAAGTCAATTTGAGTGGGAAAACTTTTATCTCAGCCCCGACAGCGTTATTTTCTTCTGCGAAGGAAACGTCCTTTGCCAAGGGTATGTGCCCTACCCCATCCCCGTAAGCTATAAAAGGCTTGAAGAGTTTTTTACAATCGAAGCTCTTGAAAACCTGTCCTTGACGTGATATAATCGGTTATACGAAAGGAATGGTTTTATGAAGAAGCTTATATTAACGGTCTTGGCGGCGCTTATGATATGTTGCAACTTAACCGTTCACGCCGCAGACACGGTGTACTTAAACACGGCAAAGGATCTATACGATTTATCCGCGAAAGTGGCAGACGGAGATACCATGGAGGGGGTTACGGTGGTACTCCAAAACGATATAACCCTTACCGAAAAGTTTAACCCCATAGGGACCGACCCTTCTCGCCCTTTTAGCGGAATTTTTGACGGTAATGGGCATAGCATACAAGGGCTTAGAGTAGAGGGCGGCTCTTATTGCGGTCTTTTCGGATGCATAACCGACGGAACGGTTAAAAACCTTACCCTTACCGATGCCTACGTAAGCGGTGAAGACTATGTGGGTATGCTTGTGGGCAGAGCCTACGGATATACGGGTGAATCGGTTATCGAAAACTGCACCGTAAACGGCAAGGTGCGCGGCAACTGTTACGCGGGGGCGATAGCGGGCATATTGCTTGCCGCCGCATACGATAACAGCGCGGAAGCGTACATAAAAAATTGTACCGCTTACGGCGATACGTCAGGAAATATGTACGTAGGCGGTATTGCGGGCATGGCTGAAGCAAGAGGAAATTCCAAGACCGCATCGGTTTACGTTAACGACTGCACTTCCCACGGGACCGTTGCCGCCAAGGGCACTTACGGCACCGCGGCGGGCGGTATTTGCGGTGCGCTGTCCGCCAAGGACAACGGCGGAAACGCCACTGCAGAGGCTGACGGTTGCGTAAGCTTTGCCGCGGCTAAGTGTGATAAAATTGCCGCCGGCGGCGCTTTCGGTACCGTTGGTGCGGTAGGCGAGGGCGCTATGTGTGCCGTAAGCAACTGCACGGCAATGGGATTTGTAAGCGGTAGCGCCGTGGTTGGCGGATTTTGCGGCAAGGCGGAAACGGAAAATGCCATAGTGGCATTTGAAAACAATATTGCCGCCGGATGCATCATAAGCACCGACGGTGACGGCATAGGCTTTGGAGAAATAGAAAGCGGATGCACGCGCCCCGACAGTGCCGAAGGCTTAAGCCTTGCAGGCTACGGCAAGGGCGACGTAAACCTTGACGGCAATACGGACAGCCTCGATGCCGCACTGCTTTTAAAGCTGGATGCCGCTTTGGGCATCCCCTCTCCTTTTTGCGACGTTAACGGCGACGGAAGACTTGACAGTCTTGATGCCGCAAGGATACTGAAGTACGACGCGTTGTTGATTGACGAACTTTAAAATATAATGCAAACAGCGAAGGAAAAATCCCTCGCTGTTTTATATTACCTATTAAAAGGGTATCGCGTTGATAAAGCTTGATGCCAAAGCTACGGCGGCAATGATCACCACTATCACAAGAACCAAATAAACCAAGCTTACTACAAGTCCCGCTATTGCCAAGCCGCGGCCTTTGTATCTCGTCTTCGTTCGGCTGATGCCTATGGGAGAAAATACCAAGCCCATAATAAGTGCTATCAGCGTAAACGTTGAAAATACCGAGTTTGCGCTGGAAAGCGTGGAAAACAACCAAGTGGCAAGGGAGCAAATGAAACCTACAACAGAGATAGGGTCTGTAGATTTTTGCGGTGCCATAGCGTTGGGATCTGCATAGTACTGACCTCCCTGCTGATATGCGGGGTTGTACTGATACTGAGGTTGTTGATATTGAGGCTGCTGATACTGGGGTTGCTGATATTGTGGTTGTTGATACTGGGGTTGCTGATACTGAGGTTGTGCTTCCGGTTGCTGTGCCGCACCGCACTGTTCGCAAAAAGCACTGCCATCCGAAAGCTCTTTGCCGCAATTGATACAATTCATACCATATTCCTCCGTAATTCATATTTAAAGCAGTTTTTTCTGCCTATTTACATGTGTTTATTTTATATTTGCCAAGGCTATCTCTATCTGGGAAGCCTTTTCGGTAAACTTCTGCAGTTTTTCCTTCTCTGCATCAACAAGCTTTTGAGGTGCACGTTCTACGAAGGAAGCGTTCTCTAACTTGCCCTTGGCACGGGCGATCTCCGCCTTAACCGTTTCAAGCTCCTTGGTCAGGCGCTCTTTTTCAGCCGCCATATCCACAAGCTCTGCCATAGGCAAATAAAGCACCGCGTCAAAGGTAATGGCTTGAACCATACCTTCGCCGTCAAAGTCTGCGCCTACCAATTCCACTTCGGAAGCGGAAGCAAGCTTTTCAAAGAAGATACCGCCGGCACTGAACAGCTCAGCCTTATCGGTCTTTATATACACCTTTGCCTTGCGGGAAGGAGGTACGTTAAGCTCTGCCCTGCGGTTACGAAGTGCCTTGATAGCTTCTATCAGCGCGCTCATCTTCTGCTCGTCCTCCGTAAAGGAAAGCTGTTCGCTATATACGGGGAAATCGGAAACCATAATGCTTTCGCCGTTATGGGGCAGTGTCTGCCAAATCTCCTCCGTTATAAAGGGCATAAAGGGATGCATAAGCTTCATAGCGCCGGAAAGCACGTAAACCAAGGTATGCTGTGCAACCTTACCGCTTTCGCTTTCCTTATCGTTAAGGCGAGGCTTAACAAGCTCTATATACCAATCACAGAACACGTCCCAAAGGAAGTCGTAAAGCTTTGCAACGGCAACACCAAGCTCAAAGTTATCAAGGTTATCCCTAACGTCCTTAACCAAGGTGTTATACTTACTGATTATCCATTTATCCTCTATTGCAAGCTTGGATACGTCAATGGTGTCGGGAGAATGCTCCTGGGTCAGATTCATAAGCACGAATCGTGCCGCGTTCCATATCTTGTTTGCGAAATTACGTGAAGCTTCCACCTTTTTATCAGTAAAGCGCATATCGTTACCGGGGCTGTTACCGGAAGCAAGGGTAAAGCGGAGAGCATCCGCGCCGTAGGTATCGATAATTTCAAGAGGGTCGATACCGTTGCCCAAGGATTTGGACATTTTTCTGCCCAGCTCGTCCCTTACAAGGCCGTGGATAAGAACGGTGCTGAAGGGAGCCTTGCCCGTATATTCAAGACCCGAGAAGATCATACGGGAAACCCAGAAGGTTATAATATCGTAGCCGGTAACTAAGGTGGAGGTGGGATAGAAACGCTTTAAGTCCTCGGTATCATCGGGCCAACCCAAGGTGGAGAAAGGCCAAAGAGCAGAGCTGAACCAGGTATCCAAGGTGTCGGGATCCTGACGCATAGCCTTGCCGCACTTAGGACAAACGGCGCTATCCTCTTTAGTTACAACAAGCTCGCCGCAATCGTCACAATAGAAAGCGGGTATGCGGTGCCCCCACCAAAGCTGACGGGAAATACACCAATCCCTTATATTCTCCATCCAGTTGAAGTAAAGCTTGTCAAATCTTTCGGGCACGAACTTGATCTCGCCTTTTCTTACAGACTCGATAGCGGGAGCCGCAAGAGGCTTCATATCCACGAACCACTGCAAGGAAGCTCTGGGCTCTATGGTAGTGCCGCAACGGTAGCAGGTGCCTACGTTGTGGGCGTGGTCTTCAACTCTTACGAGGAAGCCTTGCTCCTCCAAATCCTTAACGATGGCTTTTCTTGCAGTAAATCTATCCATACCTGCATAAGCGGGGTAATCCTCGGTTATGCGGGCATCGTCGGTCATAACGTTTATTATCTCAAGGTCGTGTCTTGAGCCTACCTCGAAGTCGTTAGGGTCGTGAGCGGGGGTGATCTTAACAACGCCCGTACCGAAATCGGGTTCAACGTATTCGTCGGCAACTACGGGTATCTCTCTGCCCACAAGGGGAAGAATAAGAGTCTTGCCAACGATGTCCTTATAACGCTCGTCATCGGGGTTAACTGCCACTGCCGTATCGCCAAGCATGGTTTCGGGACGGGTGGTAGCCACCTCTACGTAGCCGCTGCCATCCTTGAAGGGATAGCGAAGGTGCCAGAAATGACCTGCCTGATCTTCATACTCTACCTCTGCATCGGAAATAGAAGTAAGGCAATGAGGGCACCAGTTAATTATTCTCAGACCTCTGTATATAAGTCCTTTTTCGTAAAGGCGTACGAACACTTCCTTAACTGCCTTGGAACAACCTTCGTCCATGGTGAAGCGTTTTCTTGTCCAGTCGCAAGAGGAACCCATCTTTTTAAGCTGTTCTATAATACGGTTGCCGTATTTATCGTTCCAATCCCACGCTCTTTCAAGAAAGCCTTCTCTGCCTATATCGTCCTTGCTTACGCCTTCCTTACGCATAGCCTCAACTATCTTAGCCTCGGTAGCTATGGAAGCGTGGTCAGTACCGGGTAACCAAAGGGTATCAAAGCCGCACATACGCTTATATCTTATAAGTATATCCTGCAAGGTGTTATCCAGTGCGTGGCCCATATGAAGCTGGCCTGTAATGTTCGGTGGGGGAATAACTATGGTATAGCTTTCAGCGCCCTTGCGGTTGGGGGCAAAAAAACCGCCCTCAGTCCAAAAGGCGTACAGTCTGTCCTCTACCGCCTTGGGATCATATTTTTTCTCAAGTTGCTTTTGCATATCCTATATAATTCCTTTCAGAAATTAATATCTTTCTTCTTTAATGGTATTCATAACCAAGCCGGTCTTGAGCTTGGGATAGAAATACGTAGACTTTTGAGGCATCTTGCCGCCGGAAAGAGAAACGCTCTTGATCTCGCCTATCTTGGTGGGGTTAAGTATAAACGCCGCCGCGCTTTCGCCGGACTTAACGCTCTCTACCGCCTCGCTTATATGACGGGTATAACGCAGATTGAGCTGACGCGCCATATTCTCTTTGTCTATGCCCAATTTTTCCTCTAAAATGCGGTCGTGAAGGACGGAAACGTCCAACGCGGAAAGTCCGCCATCGTCCACCTGAGGAAGCTGCCCCTTGTAGAGAAGCAGAGTGAATCCCTCGCCGCCCATATAAAGACCGTAAGCCTTGCGGTCGGTATAACGGGAAAGAACGGAGGGTGCCAACTTAACGTTGGGGTATTCCTCTATCTCAAAATCAGCGGACAGATCGGAAAGAAGCTTTGCCTTATCTATTTCCATATCTCTGATAAGACGGTGGGTGGGCAAAATAACAAGTCCTTCGTTATCCATATCCACCAAGGTCATAAGCACGTAGTCACGGTTTGCGGCACACTCGCCTCTTTCAGCCAAATAATCTCTGAACTTAACCGCGGTTTCGTATCTGTGGTGACCGTCTGCAATAAACACCTGCTTAGGTGCCATGGTATCGCATATGAGCTTTATCACTTCCTCGTCGGCTATGCGCCACAAGGTATGGGTTACACCCTCGTTATCGGTGAAGCACTGTTCGGGTGCAAGAGAGGAAGCCTTCTTAACCTCGTCTGCAATTATTCTCTCCTCATCTACGTAAAGACCGTAAATGGAGGAGAAGTTGCAGTAAGTGGTCTTCATCAGCTCAAAGCGGTCTGCCTTAGCGCCGGACAAGGTGTTCTCGTGAGGGAGCACGATACCCTCGGAGAAGGGATACAAACGGCAAAGGCAAATGATGCCCTTGAGAGAAAATCTCTCGCCATCCACCTCAAAATCCTCGCCGTAAACGTATATGCCCGCTTCCTTATCTCTGCCCAAAATATCTTTGGAAAGCCAGCTCTCCAACAGATCGGAAGCGTCGTTATACCTATTCTCCCCTTCAGGCTTTTCAAGGCGCACCAAATTATAAGGGCTGCCTGCTATAAGCTCTGCTCTTTCCTCATCGCTGATTATATCGTAGGGGGGACAAACGTTAGCGGAAATGGGACCTGCCGTTTTCGTATATCTAAGTGCTTTTATAGGCCTTATATCTGCCATAATTATTTCTCCTTAAACTTTCTATATTAAAGCTTTTTAAGCTTTGCATACGTTGCCATTATCTTCTTCGTACCCACCGTATCAAACTCTATTTCATACAGCGCATCGCCGCCCATATCGGTAACGTTGTTTATCTTACCCTTGCCGAAAACCAAATGCTCTACCGCATCACCTTGGGACAACATCTGGAAGGTGGGCTTGGACGGCTTCTTCTCAACAGGTGCCATCCTCGTGTTCTTAATAAACGACTCCTGAGAAGAAACGTATCTTCTTTTAGCCTCGGAAACGTTGCTGTAAACGGTCTTTACGGGTTGTTCTATAGTTACCAAGTGCTTGGGAATCTCCGTTGCGAAACGGGAAAGCGCGTTTTGCTTGGTTTGACCGTAAAGCAAGCGGGTGTTGGTATGGGTTATTATAAGCTGCTTCTTAGCGCGGGTTATTGCCACGTACGCCAATCTGCGCTCCTCCTCCAGCTCCTTCTCGCTTTGGACGCTTTGGTCGCCGGGGAACACACCCTCCTCAAAGCCGGGCAGGAACACCGTGGGGAACTCCAATCCCTTAGCGCTGTGGATGGTCATAAGCGTTACCGCATTAGCCTCCGTATCGTAGTTGTCTATATCGGTCACCAAGGCTATCTCGCCAAGGAAGGTATCAAGGTCGGGAGTTTCGCTTTGTTCCTCGAAAGCCATAGCCGAGGACACGAGCTCATCCAAAAGCTCCGCCTTATCGGGCTCATCCTCCGCATTAAGCATCTCTCTGTACCCAGTACGCGCAATGACCTCCTTAATAACCTCGGAAGGCTTATGGTTCTGTGCGTAAGCGCGCAACGACTCCATCAGCTCGTAGAAGGCCTTCAGCTTAGGTGCGCCCTTGCCTATTTCCGGATAATCGTCAAGCTTGGAAAGCACGCTGTAAACGTTGCCTTCGGTTTCTGCCAGCTCAAACAGCGCGTTGGTGGTAGTAGCACCTATGCCGCGCTTGGGCACGTTGATTATGCGCTTTATTCTCGTATCGTCGGCAGGGTTTGAGATAACCGCCAAGTACGCTATCAAATCTTTTATCTCCTTGCGCTCGTAAAACCTTACGCCGCCGAAGATTCTGTAGGGAACGCGGCTTTTGGAAAAGATTATTTCCAAAGTGTTAGCCTGAGCGTTAAGCCTGTAAAGCACCGCAAAATCGCTGTAATCCGCTTTACCTTCTGCCACCTGCTCTTTAATATAGTTTACTATGTACCCCGCCTCACCGCTTTGGGTAAACTGCTTTTTAAGCAAGATACGCTCGCCGTCGCCCATATCCGTCCACAGATTCTTGCCCATTCTTCCCGTATTGTTGGAGATGACCGCGTTAGCGGCGGAAAGAATGGTTTGGGTGGAACGGTAATTCTGCTCAAGTCTTACGGTCTTGCAATCCTTATACACTCTGTCGAAGCCTAAAATGTTCTCAACGGAAGCGCCGCGGAAAGCGTAAATACTCTGGTCGTCATCGCCTACCACGCAGACGTTGCGATACTTTGCGCCTATTTTATTGATAAGCTCGCTTTGAGAAAGGTTTGTATCCTGATACTCGTCAGCAAGTATATATTTGAAGCGGTTTTGATATTTTGCAAGCACCTCCGGCTCTTCCTTGAAAAGCTTTAAGGTAAGCAAAATTATATCGTCAAAATCAAGAGCGTTTGCATCCTTTAACGCCTTGGTATATTCTTTATATACCTTGGCTATGACCTCGCGCCTTGCATCTCCGTCGGCATCCTCAGCATACTCACGCCATTGGATGAGCCGTTCCTTTGCGCGGCTTATGTTGTTAAGAATGGTTCTGGGAGTTAAAACCTCCTCGTCTATTTCAAGGCGCTTCATTATATCGTTAATAACGCGCTTGCTGTCATCTGCATCGTAAATGGTAAAGGCGCTGTTGTACCCCAAAAGCTCTATATGCCTGCGGAGGATACGCACGCAGATGGAGTGGAAGGTACCTGCCCACAGATCCTTGGAGGCTTCACCCAACAGCTTTTCCAGCCTTGCCTTGAACTCGCTTGCCGCCTTGTTGGTAAAGGTTATGCAAAGTACCTCATGGGGGGATACCTTGTCCTCCGCGAAAGCGCCGAGGAACAAACGGATCTCGTTTTCGGTACCGTTTTGCAAAAGCTTGTCCATTTGAGGTAACAGTGCCTCTGCCCCTTCGGGCACCGTTTCGGAATAATAAAGGTTGCCAAAGGAGATCAAGTGCGCTATTCTGTTTACTAAAACCGTAGTTTTACCACTGCCCGCACCTGCAAGCACGAGCAAGGGACCCTCCACCGTATATAAAGCTTCGCGCTGTTTTTCATTAAGCTTTCCATACAGTTTGTCAAACAGGGCACGCTTTTTTACAAGAAATGCATTATCTGCTTGATTAGTCATAATCATACCTCCAACGACAATTATTCCAACTGTCATTATACACCAAATCTTGTTTTTTTGCAAGTATTTTTTTAAACGTCAGGTTTTTATTTTCTTTCGAAATATCCGAATCCTAAAGCGCAAAAAACGGCAGGCTTTTCGCCTGCCGCCGGGCCGCTGACAAAGGCACGGAACACTAAAAAAAGAAACAGCAATTGCAACAAGTCAAAAGGGGATGTAAAACCCTTAAGTTTCTTTACATCCCCTTATAACGTTTGTTTTTATTTATTCTTCTTTGCAGAGAAAGCCGTGATAACAAGGCCGCCCAAAGAAGCGAGGAAAGCAACCACCCAAGAGAAGGTTATGCCCACACCTTGATAACGGTATATGCTACCGTCGGGATTATAGTAGTGCTCACCCGTCCAAGTGGAGAACCACACCATAACCAACATAAAGGTCAACAGTATGAAGAAAACGCCTTGCGCGCCTATGCGAAGAGTTTCGCTACCCTTGCTCAGTACCACGCCCATATATACAGCAAAAGCGATAAGCATAAAGGTGGAAAGAGAAGAAGCAACGCTTACGGCGCGGCTGTCTATATCACCTTCGTCGGTATCGGAGCTGTAAAGAGAATACTTCTCGGTATCGTTATAATCATCTTCCAACTCGTTCTCCAATTGGTTCTTGGTTGCGTATTCGGTATAATCGGCCTTGGTAGCATCGCCCACTTTGACCTTATACAGATTAAGGAACTGCATAAACACCGCAACCAAAGCCAAAACTATAGCCAAAGCTTTTAAAGCACCGCCGCCAAGCTTTATGGAAGGAAGCTTGGGCATAGCCACGTTAACGGGTGCCGCTTGCTGTGCAGGCTGAGAATTAACGGGAGCTCCCGCTTGAGATTGCTGTTGGCAGGAGCACACTCCGCCTTCGGGAATGGGTTTACCGCAAGAAGTACAAAACATATCAGATCCTCCAATTTTTTGCCATAGGCGTTTTGATTATTCTACCACGCTGCTCTCTCAAAAGTCAATATATTACAATGTGTTTTTCAAAAAAATTATTCCTTTTTACGACAATGCAAAGGTGCGCCTTGACAACGGGCGATTTTAATGTAAAATAAAATTACCCCACGAAGTCTGACGACTTCGCGGGGAGGGTTTGATGTCAAACGCGGCTTAATCCGTACCGCGTTCCGTTTTTAAAAAATTGCCGTGTTTATTCTTTATAAGCTTATTATAAACCAAAAGTCCCGCAAGACTTACCGCCGCCGTTGCCGCGAAGATGATTATGCTGAACACGTATCTTTCGTTCACCGCCTGATGCCCCACCAAGGTAGAGGAAAGCACCGAGGGCAGACGGGCAACCATGGTTATGCCCAAAAAGCGCCCCAAGGTCATACGGGTAAGTCCCACGAAATAGGTAAGCAGATCCTTGGGCGTGCCGGGAATAAAGAAAAGCAAAAACACGGTGCGGTCAAGCTTTTTTTCACTGTTGAGAAAGCGCAGACCGTTTATCTTGTCGCTGTCCACAAACAGCTCCACAAACCTTATGCCTATCTTTTTGGTGGCAAAAAACACCGCCGTCGAAGCAACGGCAACCCCCGACAGGCAGATAAGCGTTCCGCCCACCCAGCCGAAGGCGTAACCCAAGCCTATCTCCACCATCTCACCGGGGATCAAGGCAACGAACACCTGCAGGACCTGTATGCCGAAGGCTATTAGATAACCCTTTACTCCAAAGCCGTCTATATAGCTTTTGAAGGCTTCGGGACTGTCAATATTCTGTTTAAATATCTGCCATATGAGATAGGTAATATATCCCATCAGCGCCAAAAGCACTGCAACGGATATTATGGCAATTATCCGTTTTCTTCTAAGCGTATTACCGTTCATTTTGCGGTAAGGAAGGTAATGGCGCGCTCTATAGCGTCTTTAGAGTCGTACCAAGGCTCGTTGTCATAGCGATAATCAAACTTCTTGCAAAACCAAGAAACGTCGTTCTTCAGCTTGTCCAGATAAGCGCCCACCACCTTTGCCGCATCTGCCGCCATATCCTCGCGGTAAGGCTTACCAAGCCTTGCTGCCGCCTCAAGCAAACGGCGGTAATGGGGAAGGCAGAACATCTTTTGGTTGGCAAACTTCTCCCTGAACTCTTTTTCGGAGGAATAAAGCATAGCGGTGGTATGGATCATATTATCGAAGTTGAAAGCTATACGGTCACAAATATAACAGCTTTTTTCCAGTTCCTCGATGTTTTTGCGGGGAGCCGCGCTTTTATCTCTCGAAAGGAAGCCGCCCGTCTTTATCTTGTCCTTAACCTCGTCCAGATGGCTTTCAAGAATAAGACCCAATCCAAGTCTGTTCTTGCGGATGCGCAGTTTATGAAAATGCTCACCGCAAAAGCCTTTTTCGTTGGTTTGGATGCGCACGTCCGGCTCCATCATGGAAGCGCCCAAAATAAGCCCCAGCTCATCCTCCTCCAACTTTTCGTAAAGGGAGCAAAAGGGGCACTTGCCGTCGTTATTATCAAAAGCCTCGTTTACGGGTATAGTATATATCTTCTCACGCATTTCAGGGAAAAACCTTCCTTAAATATTTTAAACCATTATACAGTACTCGCCATGATTTTGCAAGTTTTTTAAGGAGATTTTATTGTGAAAACAGAATTTTTACCCAGCGGTGTGCTTTTAAAGGACACGGAGCTTGATATTTTTAAGACCTTTGACTGCGGACAGTGCTTCCGTTTTGAAAAAATTGACGAAAACACCGTATGCGGCATAGCCTACGGAAGACGGCTGGTGCTGGAAAACTCGGAGGACGGCGTACTTCTTCGCGGTGTAAGCGAAGAAGAATACGAAAAGCTGTGGCGTGACTTTTTGGATATGGGCAGAGATTATTTTGACGTAAACGAAAAGCTTTCCGCCTACGAAAAGCTTAAGACCGCCGCCAAAAGCGGCTACGGCATACATATTCTTAACCAAGAGCCGTGGGAGGCGCTTTGCTCCTTCGTCATATCTCAAAACAACAATATTCCGCGGATAAAAAAGATAATAGAAAAGCTTTGCACCCTTTACGGTGAAGAAACCGAAGGCGGGTACGCCTTCCCCACCCCGAAGGCGTTGATAAAAGCGGGCAAGGAGGGCATTGCCCTTTCCGGTTGCGGCTTCCGTGACAGATATATTTTAGCGGCGGCAGAAGCGGTGGAAAGCGGAAGCCTTGACCCGACTGAGCTGATAGCACTTCCCTACGAAGAAGCCTTTAAGAAGCTTACGGCTTTAAAGGGTGTGGGGCCGAAGGTTGCAAACTGCGTACTGCTTTTCGGACTAAGGCACACGGAAGCCTTCCCCGTGGACGTGTGGATAAAAAAAGTGCTGGACAAATATTTCGAGCCGGATTTCGACCCACGGATATTCGGTGACTGGGCAGGAATCGCCCAGCAATATCTTTTTTACAACGAAAGGTTTGTGGGCGAGTAAAAATCCGGTTGGCTCCCTTCAGTTCACAAAGTCGAAAAAACTGTAAAGATTTTTTAACCATAACACATCAAATTGTTAACAAATCGGTGCTATTATAGCGTGGTAGCAAAATTATAAGGGAGGCAAAAAAGCATGGACCTGTTAACAATGGCAATAAAAAACGAAATACGCGAACAATACAAAAGTGTGAGGAAGTTTTCTATGGCAATAGGTATTCCTCAGTCCACGATTGTCAGCGCGTTGCACAACGGCATAGGCGGCACCTCCTACGATACGGTACTCAAGATATGCCGCAAGCTGTCTATTAATATGTACGATTATTCTCCCCTTTACAACACAAACTATCACGGTATGAGCATTATGGCGGCATACAGTCAGCTTGACGAAAAGGGCAGATATGTAATAGATACCCTCTTGGATATAGAGCTTAAGCGTTGCAAGGGCACCAATTACGAAGAAGACATAAAAAAAGCCGTTGAAGCGGTGAAAGAATAGAGATTACTGAGGCACCCTCCGAAAGGAAGGTGCCTCAGATTACTGACAAAGGCACAGAGCACGAAAAAGGAAGCAAACAAATACAATGAAGTAGAAAAATAAGGGGGCAAGCCTCCTTATTTTTCTGCATTTTGTTATATTTTTTCGTTCAAAACGAACCTCGGCTTGCAGTACAGATGTACAGTTCTCGCCTCGGTTCGTCTTGTCTGCGCTCTTTCTCAGCACTCTGCCAAGCTGATGACAAGGTTTGTCATCAGCTTGAGGCACCCTCCGAAAGGAAGGTGCCTGTTCTTTGTCGGAACCCCCACTAAGTCGTCAGACTTCGTGGGGTGATTTTAACCTTTCAAAAGCCCTGCGTTTTTTCTAAGCTTTTTTACGCGCTTTGCGGTGCTTGGCTTTTTACCTTTTGCAAAGATAGCTCCGCCGGCGGTTGCCACGGCGGCGGCAACGTACAGCCACAGCGAGGTCATTCCCCCACCGCCGGTGCAAAGTGATGCCAACACAGTCACCGCCAGCAATCCCCCTCCGCAAAGAAGGCCCGCCGCCATACTGTTTTCGGCTTTTGAACTACCGAAGGAAGAAACGGCAAACCCCATAGACACCGCCGCAAGGGCGCAAAGCTTTGCCGTTTGCAAGGGGTTTTCCGTTTTGACAGCTATTGCCCCCGCGGCTAAAGCAACAAGTCCCATTACCCCCACGCCTATAAGCACCCAAACAGTTATGCTTTTGATTATACCTATACCGTTTTTGTTTTTCATAAGCTAACACCTCTTTTGTAAAAAGATATGCCGGCGTTATGAATTTTATGCAAATATTTCTTTTATCAGCTTCTCGGTGATCATGTCAACCTCTCTGAAGTTCATGGCAGGGGTATATATAGCCTCCAACTCCAGGTGCGCCTTACGGCTTTCCGCCATGGATTGACGCGCCTCTTCTTTAAGGCTTTTAATGGCTTTGCCCAAAAACCTAAGCTTCGCTTTGATATCCGAAAGCCGTTGCTTATCCAAAAATCGCTCCAAGTTAATGGGTTTGGCGGCGGAGTTATCAACGCAGTACAGCTCACCCGTGTCTTCAACCAACAGCGCCCCTATCTTGTGAGGCTCCAGCGCGGAGGGAGATACGGTCACCCCAAGTCCTTTGCCGTAAGCGGCGGCAAGCAGCTGCTCCAAGAAAAGATACGCTATGCCGTAGCTATCCTTTAATGCCACGGTGTTCTTTTCTCCGAAGCTCGGTGCCGTTACGGTGCCCGTACTGCAAAAGGCTTCCCTTAATCTTATATTGGAAGAAAATTCTTCGTTAACGGATGCGGTCTTTCTTAAAAGTCTTGCGGCGGCGGCGCTCATCTTCTCCCACAGCACCGCAGTTTCCAAAAGTCTATCCCTCTCCTTTTGCAAAGAACCCACTGCCGCAAAAAGACTGTACGCACGGATTATTGCCCCTTCCTTTTTATCGGTAAGCGCTTTAATATCCAACACCCTTGCCCGCAGTTTTTCGCTGTCCCAGCACTCCCCTAAATTTATTATGCTGTCAGCCGCACCGGGAAGCCGCGGACTGATATCGTGGGGCGAAGTGCCGTCCACTACCCCCACGGACAAGGCGGGTACCACTACCCCGTCCAAACTTTGGGGGTCGGAGGCGCAGTAGATCCTTTCCACCCCCAATCCTCTTTTTTCCGCCTCTGCGGCTATCTTCTTCATCAGCGCGGACTTTCCGCAACCGCACCCTCCTTTAAGTATATAAACGGAGCTCAGATTCTTTATCACCTCGCCAAAATAGCACACGAAACCCTTAGTTCCGTTTGCCCCTGCAAAATATCCAATCGAATTCATACGAATGCGGCAAAAAACAGGGGACACAGCCTCCTATTATGCCGCTTCCCCCTTTCTGTAATAAAAAATACGCTTTTACTTATTGACACCGAGAATACAAAAGAGTATAATATAATATTAGTGTAATATTATATTATGCGCGATTTCGGCTTTTGACAGGAGTTTTGGTTTATGAGATTGCTTATTTTGGCGGCAGGTCAAGGGAAACGGTTAAAAAGCGAAGAAGCCATGTTGCCCAAGGTTATGAGGCGCGCTTTAAACAAGCCTCTTATGCAGTACGTGCTGGAGGCGGCGGATTTTATCCCTTTTGATGACGTTTATGCAGTGGTAGGCTTTTGCAAGGAGAAGGTTATTGAGGCTTTTCCTGCCCTTAACTTCATAACGCAGGACGAGCGCAAGGGCACAGGCCATGCCGTTATGTGCGCGGCTGAGGCTTTTAAGGATTACAAGGGCGACGTTATGGTTATAAACGGCGATATGCCTTTGTTCAGAAAAAGCACCCTTACCGAGATGTGTGAGATACATAAAAGCAACGGCGCGGCTTGCACGATGGGCACCTTTATAAAGGAAGGCGAGATACCGCCCTTCGGCAGAATAGTGAGGGACGGTGACGGCTTCGTATGCGATATAGTAGAGCACAAGGATGCCACCGAGGAGCAAAGAAAAATAAGGGAGCTTAACGCGGGAATTTATATTTTTGATTCCGAAAGCTTGTTTGAGGCTTTGCCGCTTATTGAAAAAAGCCCCGTCAGCGGTGAGTATTATTTAACGGACGTACCCCGTCAGTTAGCATTAAGCGGCAAAAAGACCGCCGCCTACGTGCTTAAAAACGAAGATGAAACCTTTGGGGTTAATACGGAAGAAGATTTGGCTATAGTTGAAGCCATATTAAATAAGTAATTTTAAAAGAAATGCAGGTATAAAGTTTTGGTTCGTAACGATTTAAGAAATGTAGCAATTATTGCCCACGTTGACCACGGTAAAACCACCTTGGTTGACGGTATGCTGAAGTTCAGCGGCACCTTTAGAGAAAATCAGGACGTTGAGGACAGAGTTATGGACTCTAACGCGTTGGAGCGTGAGAGAGGTATAACCATCCTTGCAAAGAACACCTCTGCTTTTTATAAGGGCGTGAAGATCAATATCGTTGACACCCCCGGTCACGCTGACTTCGGCGGCGAGGTTGAACGTATATTGAAGATGGTAAACGGCGTTATTTTGTTGGTGGACGCGGCTGAAGGCCCTATGCCTCAGACCCGTTTCGTGCTTCAGAAGGCTATTGAGTTAGGTCACCCCATCATCGTTGTGGTAAACAAGATAGACCGTCCCGATGCACGCGTTTACGAAATAGGCGACGAGGTTTTGGAGCTTCTTTTGGACTTGGACGCTAACGACAACCAGTTGGAAAGTCCCGTACTTTTCTGCTCCGCCCGTAACCTTACCGCTTGCCTCTCCCCCGACGGAGTGGGCACCGACCTTTCCCCTTTGTTTGATACTATTCTTTCTCATATCCCCGCACCCGAAGGTGACGAAAGCGGCGAACTGCAGATGCTTGTTTCCGCGGTGGATTACAACGACTACGTAGGCAAGATGGCTATCAGCAGAATAGAAAGAGGCCGCATTAAGCTTAAGCAGGACGTTTTGGTTTGCGATTACCACGAGGAGCTTACACCCTACAAGGGCAAGATAAGCGCAATGTACCAGATAGACGGTCTCGGCAGAAAAGCAGTTGAAGACGCTATGGTGGGTGATATTATATGCGTTTCCGGTCTGGAAGACATCAACATAGGCAACACCCTTTGTTCTACCGAGGGTGCGGACCCTCTGCCCTTCGTTAAGATAGGCGAGCCTACCATTGAGATGACCTTCTCCGTTAACACGGGTCCTTTTGCAGGCAGAGAGGGTAAGTACGTTACCACCCGTCATATCAGAGATTATCTGTTTAAGGAAGCTATGAAGGATATGTCCCTTCGCGTTAGCGAAACGGACAGTGCAGACTGCTACAACGTAGCCGGCAGAGGTGAGATGCACCTTTCCATTTTGATGGAGAATATGCGTCGCGCAGGCTATGAGTTTATGGTAAGCACACCCCGTATCATATACAAGGAAATAGACGGTGTGCTTTGCGAGCCTATTGACAGGGCGGTAATGGACGTGCCCCAGGACTACGTAAGCGCGGTTATGGAGAAGATGGGTTACCGTAAGGGTGAGCTGGTAGAGATGGCGCCCAAGGGCAGCCGTATGCATTTGGAATTTTTGATACCCACCCGCGGACTTTTCGGTTACAAGACCGAGTTCTTGACGGATACGAGAGGTGAAGGCGTACTTAACACCGTATTCGAGTGCTACGAACCCCAGAAGGGTGATATACAGAAGCGCTTCACAGGTTCCCTTATAGCTTACGAGGACGGCGAAGCGACCTCCTACGGCTTGTTCAACGCTCAGGACAGAGGTCAGATGTTTATCGACCCTGCCACCAAGGTTTATGCAGGTATGATAGTGGGGATGTCCCCCAAGGGCGACGATATAGTGGTTAATGTGTGCAAGAAAAAGCACCTGACCGCTATAAGAAGCGCAGGTGCCGATGAGGCGCTCCGTTTGGTAACACCCAAAAAGATGAGCCTTGAAGAAGCTATTGAGTTCATCGCAGACGACGAGCTTATCGAGATAACGCCTAAGTCCATAAGACTCAGAAAGCGCACCCTTGATAACGCCACCAGAATGAAGGAAAAAGCAAAGCTTAAATAAAATCAACTTGGCTTGCGGCGGAGGATTTCCGCTGCAAGCTTTTTTGTCGGATTTTCTCCCAAGAAACAACAAGTTCGTAACATTTCACAAAACGTTTATTAAAAAAACGTTAAAATAGCCATTGACGGCGTTTGTTTTTTAGATTATAATAAAATCACAAAAGCTAACAAGTTTTTAGCGACAATTTAGAAAGGAGATTTTATGAAAAACGTAAAAGATATTATAATAATCGTGCTTGCTTGCACCACGATATTATGTGCCGCGGCAGTGCTTATACTTGCGATTTCCATGCAGGGATGCGAAGCAGACGAAGTTGACGGGGAAAAAGCCGCCAACGAGAGCCTTGCAGAGGAAAACACCGCCGTTATATATTACTCTCCCAACGCAGCGGTGTATTCTCTAAGCAAAAAAAACATCCCCTTTAGCGGAGATGCGAAGGACCTTTTGGCTGAGATAATCGACCACGGGGAATTATCTGCCGAATGCGCCTTGAACAGCTTTAAGATAATAGGCAAAACGGGTTGGGTGGATATGAACCTTGCCTACGGCAAAGCCGCTTCTTTAAGCACTCATCAGGAATGGATGTACACGGCAGTGCTGGTTAATACTTTTTTGGATACCTATGGACTTGAAAGACTGCTTATTACCATTGACGGAGAGGCTTACCACGAAGGACACGCCCAATTTGACGAGCTTAAAGGTCACTTCGCCAACGAAGAAAGCGCCCACTCTTAATCACAAAACTCATAATAAATGCCGAAAAACAGGCTGTCGCAAATCTGCGACAGCCTCAGACCACTGACAAAGGCACAGAGCACGAAAAAGAAAACAAACAAATATAATGAAGAAGAAAAATAAGGAGGCGAGCCTCCTTATTTCAGCCTGTCGAAAAAGCCGTGTTTGGCGTTAAGCGAAACACGGCTTTTGAGTTGATATAGGTGCAATTTTGAAGAAAAGCGAGTGAAAGAAAGAAAAAACAGTGGTTTTGCGATGTGGATTTTCATCTTTGAACTTCCA
>JAFQHW010000052.1 GCA_017397805.1 Clostridia bacterium
AGACGGCACTTTAAAATACGCAAGCGGTGTATCGGCACCAATTCTGTTTACTGATGCTCAACAAGTGGGCAAGACGGTCATAAACGGTTACAACCTTCAGTTTAACCGCACCGGTAACACCTACGTGCTTCAATCGGTAAAGACGAATACGGGCGCCATAGCCGCAGACAATCTTCATCAGTTTAACAATCCCACCTGCGACACCACCACATACACGAGCATCTACACCAACAACTTTTGGCCCATGGATGCTTCCCCTACCTGGGGCGGGATCGGGCACGACCTTAAATTTGGTAACTACGCTTTAAAAACCAGCAGAAAGTTCTTCCAGGACGACAGTACCTTCAGTACTACTCAAGGTAACTTTACCATTTCCGACGACGGCGTGGACCATAATTCTTACTTCGGTATGAATTATAAGATAACCTTCACGCTGACTGAGGATTACTTAGGCGCTTTGGAGTATCTGTTCTACGGTGACGACGATATGTGGGTATTCCTTGATGACGTGCTTATATGCGACATAGGCGGCGTTCACTCCTCGGTGGGTCAGTTCATAGACCTTTGGCCCTACATTAACAATATGGCGGCGGGAGATAGGTACGGCGAGCATACGCTTAGCTTTTACTATACCGAACGCGGAGCTTCCGGCTCTACTTGCTATATGTCCTTTACTCTTCCTTCCGTTTCCTCCGAAACACCTCAGCTTGAAACCACTAATTTACAAGTAGGCAAGCAGGTTATAAACGGAAGCACAACGGCTGATTTTGATTTCACCGTATCTCTTTATGACGGCAACGGCGCTCCTCTTACGGATGATTATTCTTACACGGTTTATTCCGAAAGCGGCGAGCTTGGCACTTATATAATAAACGCTGCCAACAATAACGTTAAGCTGTCACACGGGGAATACATAGTAATAAATTATCTGCCGAAAGGTTCGAAGTACACCGTAACCGAAGCACCCGCCATAGGCTATCACACCGTATATACGATAAACGATGGGATAAGCACTGAAGGCAACACGGTAACGGGTACCTTAACGGAGGATGCAGTCATCCTATTCATAAATAGCTCCGGTTTGATGCTGCCGCAAACGGGCGGCACGGGCTGGTGGCCGTATATGATACCGTTCATACTTGGCTTTGCAATGATGATAGCCATACCAATAGCAGACAAAATTAAAAATAAAACAAAACATATTAAAGGAGAAAAGAGATGAAAAAAATGCAGAAAATATTTTCCGTTATAATGATAATGTTGCTGGCTCTTACCTTGGCAATTTCCGTATCCGCTGAAGGCGAAAACAATGGTAAAATCACCGTAACAAGTGCTGTTGACGGACAGGTTTATACCCTCTATCAGATAGCAACCCTTGAATCGGCAAGCGAAGTTAATTATTCCTACAAGATTACCGACGCTAAGTGGGAAGCCTTCCTTGAGCAAGATCCTTACAACATCGAAGTAACCGACAGCTACATCCGTTACGACGGTCAGTCCGTAGCAGGCTCCGAGCTTCCCGGGTTTGCACTTGCGGCAGTTGAATACGCTAAGGCAAACGGCATTGCACCCACAGCAAGTCTTGAAGCTGACGGTGATAGTGTAGTTTTTGAAAATCTTTCTCTCGGTTATTATGCAATCGACTCCACTTTGGGTACCGTTTGCATGCTCACCACCACCAATCCCGAAATAAGCATCGGCGAAAAGAACTCCACCACCACTATCAACAAGTTCGTTAAGGAAGATTCTAACGGTACTTACGATAAGTCCAACGATGCCTCTATCGGTCAGGAAGTTGAATTTTTGATAGAAGTTGACGTAGCAGTTGGTGCAATCAATTACGTAATCAAAGACGAAATGTCCGACGGTCTTACCTTCGGCTCTATCTCTAAGGTTAGCTACATACTCAACGAAACCGAATATACCGTAGATTATGAAGCAGTTTATGCTACCGACGGTGCAGAAGCAGTTACAACAGCGCTCAACAATTTCTTCGGCGAAGGCAACTACGATGCTGCAAAATTTGCAGACTCTGACTTTATAATCAAGCTTGACAACGAAGACCTCTTCCCCGGCACGCAGATTGAGATTATGTACACTGCAACCGTTAATGAAAACGCTGTGATCGCTTCTACAGGCAACCCCAACGAAGCTACTCTTTACTACGGTGAAAATCCTTACGTAGAATCCGAAGTTTCCACCACCACCACTTTCGTTTGGGACTTCTCGGTATTTAAGTATGCAGGCGCAACGGGCGAGGACGTTCCCCTTGAAGGCGCAGTATTCCAGCTTTACGACTCTCACGACAACGTAAAGCACACTTTAAGCTTTGTTGAGGCAGGCACTAATGCAACCACGGGCTACCCCGTTTACCGCGTTGTTATCGCGCCCCAAGAAGGTGACGGCTCCTTTACCGACATAACCACTGACGAAAGCGGTAAGTTCCATATTATCGGTCTTGACTCCGGTGTTTATTACCTTACCGAAATAGCTCCTCCCGAAGGCTACAACCCCCTCACCCACGACATTACAGTAAACATTATGAGAACCGGTTCCCTCTCCCAGACCGCAAGTCTCAACTACTCCATAGCAAACGCAGTAGACGGATACATCAAGGTTCTTAACAATACCGGTTACGTACTCCCCGGTACGGGCGGCATCGGCACCATCATCTTCGTTACGATCGGCGGATTGCTGGTAATTGCAATGGGTATCCTCCTTGTGTCTAAGATGAGAATGTCCAAGGTAGCATTCGTTAAATAGTAACAAAAAGCTTATATAATCTTTTGGGGAGCTCCCGTAAAAGGAGCTCCCCAAGAAAAATACAGAATTACATAAAGTTTTATGAAAAGCAGAGGATAAAGGATGTTTCGTAAAATTTCCACAATTATAATGTTAAGCCTTTTTTTCATAGGTCTTTCTGTGCTTCTGTATCCGGCTATAAGCTCCTACTGGAACACGAAAACACAATCATACGCCGTAGAAAACTACGAAAATATGCTTGAAAACTTAGGCGATATTGACTATGACGAGCTTTTCCGAGCAGCGTCCGATTACAACACGGCTCTCACCGAACTGCCCTCTCAGTTTTCCGATTATCCGAGCTTGGACAAGGAATATCAGGCGGCGCTTAATCTGGGTAACGACGGCATGATGGGATACATAAGCATCGATAATATCGGTGTTACCATACCCATATATCACGGCACCTCAGAAACGGTGCTTTCCAAGGCGGCAGGTCACGTTGAAGGGACGAGCCTTCCCATAGGCGGTGAATCTACCCACTCAGTCATATCTGCACACAGAGGTCTGCCAAACGCAAAAATGTTCACCGACCTTGATAAGCTTCAGCTTGGTGATACCTTCAAAATAACCGTATACGACAGAGTTATGGTGTATCAGGTTGACAGCATTTTGGTGGTAACACCCGAAAATGCGACAAACATAGTAGTGGAAAACGGCAAGGACTTTTGCACCTTGCTTACCTGCACCCCCTACGGCATCAATTCACACCGCCTTTTGGTAAGAGGAAGCCGAATTGACGAGCTGACGGAAAAGACCGCGCATATAGGCGCGGAGGCTTTTCGCATAGATGCGCTGATAGTAACCCCGATAGTGGCATTACCAATACTGCTCGTTTTGATAATATACGTTAGTTTGCAACCCGTTAAGCGCGAGAATTTGATAGAAGGAGATGATATAAATGCGTAAGGTTTTGATATTCACACTTTCTGTTCTTATGCTGTTTAGCTGTATTATGATATCGATGGTTGCTTCCGCCGCAGAGCCTATAGACGCGGATGCTCCCGTTTCTCTCACCTTGACCTATGCCTATAACGATACCGTTTTTGAGGGCGAGGAGGTCAAGCTTTACCGCGTGGGAGAGTGCTTTTCAAACGGAAGCTTCGGCCTTTCCGAGGATTTTAAGGACTACTCAATTTCCTTGAACACGGTAAAAAGTCAGAGCGAATGGAACGCAATAGCGCAAACGGCTATGTCCTACGTAATCGCCGACTCTATCTCCCCTACCGCCTCCGCAGTGACCGACGGTGAAGGCAAGGCACGCTATACGGAGCTTAAAACCGGCTTATACCTCGTAAGCGGTATTCGGGGTGACTACGACAAGGGGTACTGCTCCTTTGATTGCTTTATGATGATTTTGCCCGCAAAAAACGAAGACGGCACGTGGAGCTACGACGTGGATGCCAAACCCAAATCTTTATATACGCAAACCCAACCCGACGATATAGAATATAGCGTTATAAAGCTTTGGAAGGATACGGGTTATGAATCGAAAAGGCCCGATACCGTAGAAGTGGAGCTTTATAAGGACGGGGTTTTTGCAGAAGAAGTGGTTTTATCCTCCGAAAACAACTGGCACTACGCTTGGACGGCTCCCGATGACGGCTCGGTTTGGACGGCAGTCGAAACCAACGTTGCCACCGATTATACGGTTACAGTAGAACAAAAGGATTACTCCTTCGTTATTTCCAACACCTACAGAGAGAATCCACCCACCCCTTCAACGGGCGACAGCTTTAATATGGGAATTTACGCGGTACTTCTTCTGATAGCGGGAGTAGGGCTTATGGCGATAGGGACTTTCAGCCGTCGAAAGGGATAAACCATGGCAAACGAAAAAAGAAAAACGTTTTCTAACCTTTGTATTATTATCGGTGCGGTGCTGATATTAGCCGTCGCCGCATATACCCTATATGCCGTTTTATCCGCTAAAGGCTTTGAAAGCGACAACAAAAAGATAGTAGCGTTAGCTGAAGAGCTTATGCCGCCGTCTGCAGATGCGTATATAGAAGAACGCGGTAACAGTAATATGCCCGTGATGGAAATAGAAGGTGTAAACGTTATTGGTATAATTGATATACCTACGCATGATACCAAGCTGCCCGTCAACGCTTCTTGGGGCACAAAAAGCGCCAAAAGTATGCCTTGCAGATACGACGGCAGTTTGTATGACCGCGATCTTATTATAGGAACGGTAGATACCGAGGGGCAGTTTGATTTTGCCTCGGAATTAGCGGTAAACAGCCTGTTGTATTTTACAGATATGGAGAGCGATAGGTTTTCCTATAGTATCAGCTCCATCAAGCACTCCGACAAGCTCAATATTGACGTTTGGAAAGAGAAAAGCGCCGACCTCACGGTGTTCGTCAAGAATGAATTTTCCGGCGAATATACGGTGATTTATTGCTCGGCAAAAGGTTAATTATAATTTTAGGGAAGCGGTAAAATCCATGCCGCTTCCCTTTTTATTGAGTGATTACTTGCTTTTAACCTTGAATATTTTTTTAAGAATCGGTCTTAATATCACCGGTGATTTGAATATGTAGATCTTCATAACCCCTCCTACGATTTAAAAAACAAAACGCCTATGCCCAAGATAGCAACACCTTGCACGCAAACCAAAACACCAAAAGGCAAAAACGCGGTAAGTAACACACCGGCGCCAAAGGATATGGCACACCCTGAAAAAAGCTCCCTATTACAACACAGCACAAAAAGCACCTCCGATATTTATAATACTCCCGCTTCTCTTTTTATGTTCCTGGTATTTACTGCATTTATTAAGCATAATATTATACAAAAACATTTAAAAGGAGCGAGCAATAATGAAAGCGGAAACCACAAAAGTTTTATTACCGCGCACAGTTTTGGAAACGGGCATAGACAAAGACATTGAATTTGAGGGCAGTCTGGCAGACTATCTGCCGGGGATAAACCGCATAATCAGAACGGAAGCAAATTTATTACCCGAGGAAATAGAGCTAAACGGAAGCAAAGCGGAGCTTAAAGGGAAGGCGGTCTTCTCACTGTTATACGAATCCGACTACAAAGGCAAGCTTAAAAACGAGAAATTTACCGTTAATTTCAACCAGAAATTTGACGTAGGTGAGCTACCCAAGGGTGAAAACTTTGCTTCAGTCAGTTGCAGATGCAGTCACGTCAGTTGCAAGACCTTAAACCCGCGCAAATTTATTCTTCGTTGCAGAGGAGATATAAGGCTTTGCGTAAGCGCAGATGCGGAAGCGGAAGTTGTGGCAACGTCCTCTGACAGCGGCGCATTTTATAAAACGGATACCGTGTCTTTAAGCGGAAAGCTTCCGCCGCTCCGCAAAGACTTCAATGTTGAGGAAAGCTTTAATTTTGAAGGAGCAACACCCATATCCGAAATCATATATTCCCATATAAAGCTGATACCCGAGAGTATTGAATTTTCGGATGGTAATGCAGTGAT
Organism: Clostridia bacterium; assembly: GCA_017397805.1. Taxonomy (GTDB): domain Bacteria; phylum Bacillota; class Clostridia; order Oscillospirales; family CAG-382; genus SIG636. The sequence continues at coordinate 6,254 of JAFQHW010000052.1, forward strand.
AAAATTTAACGGCAGCTACAAATGCCTTTACGAAGAAGAAGGCGAAGAATATAAAACCACCCTTGCCACAAGAAAGCTTTCCACAAGCGTTACGATTGAAGACGATAGCATAAGCGCCAATTCCGCAGGTTGGGCAGAGCTGATATACGACGGATGCGAAGCCATTAAGGAGCAGGATAATTACGGCGAGAACCGTATAGTATCGGTAAGCGCAGGCATCGGCGTAATTCTGCATTGCTACAATTCGAATGAAACTGAGTTGCCTGTGGATATGTATTTTGAGGACTATGATTGCGAAACAAGAGAAGGACAATTCCGCTACGAAAACGTAAAAACGTTGCCAAAGCACAAATTTGCCCTTGAAAAAGCATTTGAAATACCGGAGCTTCCTTTTGATAGCTGCATAGACAAGGAGAGCGAAATAAGCGTTAGTGAAATTACAAAAGAAGGTGAATATTTCCAGATTAAGGGTAATTGTTCCGTTAACGTCTTGGGTGAAAAAGACGGTAGCTTTTTTACCCAGGATTTAAGCTTTCCTTACAGCGTTGAACTGTCTAACGAATCTGCAAGTAACGAAATGAAACTGAAGGCGCAACCGAATATTTTGAGTACGGACGTACATATAAATAACGGCAGAATGAACGTAAAGGTTAACGCGGAGTTATATTTGGAAAGCCGCGAAAAAAGCACCGTTCAATGCCTAAGCGGTGCCGAAATTACGAAAAAAGATGAAGGCGGCGATAGAAAGGCAATAATCGTTTACTATCCCGACAAAGGCGAAAGCGCCTGGGAAATCGGCAAACGGTTTAACATAAGTCCCGATAACGTTCTGGAAGCAAACGGCACTGTCTTTGACAAAACAAACTCTGTTGCTGACAGCGGTACTGTATTGTTTATATAATCGTCTGATGATCACCCCGCGAGGTCTGCCGGCTTCGTGGGGACAACAATAAAAAAGCTCACTCTTAGAGGAAGGTAAAAAAACCTATAAACGTTCAAACACCTATAAACGTTCAAACGCCTTGCAGATAACTGCAAGGCGTTTAAAATTCTTATCCGTTATGCTGCGGCGGGGGGTGTTGCCGCATTACAGATTAAAATTAAGTTTGTAGTTTAAAGAATTAAGCTTATGCCTTCTTCTTAAGAACAACTACAGCACCTGCGGAGATAACAGCAAGAACTGCGAATACAGCAATGCCGAGGTCGCCGGTGTTGGGAACTTCGGGTTCTACAACAACTTCAGAGGATTCTTCTTCAGAAGATTCTTCTACTTCTTCAGCGGGCATAACCTTGATAACGTCGCCGTCAGCGTCGGTAGTAAGGGTGGTGTCGCCGTCGCCAAGCTGCCATGTAGGAACGTTGAAGTCGTCAGCAGTGATTTCAGCGCCTTCTGCTACAGTGTAGTCAGCAGAGATAACAACTGTACCTTCAGCGAAGGTGGTAGCGGATGCGAAGGAAACAACGATGCCGTTATCGGTAACGTTGAGAGCACCACCGGTAGCGGTAGTAGCGGAACCTTCAACGAGAGTGAGGTTTTCGGAAACAGCAAGAAGAACCTTACCGTTGCCTACGCCTTCAGGAGTGGTAACAGTGATGTTAGCAGTGCCGTCTTCGTTTACAGAGTAAGTTACAGTGTAAGTAGGATCAGCGATAACGATTTCTTCTACGTCGTCAGAAGAATCGTCGTCGGAAGAATCGTCGTCGGAAGAATCGTCAACAGAAACGTCGTCGGAGGAAGCGTCGTCAGAAACGTCTTCGGAGGAAGCGTCTTCAGAAGATTCTTCAACGGGAGCGTCACCAGCTGCAGGACCGTAAGCTTCGATTTCGTCGAACTGCATTACGTATGCATCGGTCATAACCTTAATGGTAAGAGTAGTAACGCCGGTAAGAGATACGGGAACTGTAATATCAAAGTACTGAGCTACGGGAGCTTCTGCGCCGTACTGAGGAGCGCCTTCGATAGCGGTCTTTGTAAGAGTATCGCTGGAAGAAAGGATGGGAGCACCACCGTTAACGATAACGGTACCAAACTGTCTGTTGGAAGCGATACGAACAGCTCTGAAAACGATAGTATCAACGTCAGTAGCTGCATCGAAAGTGAAGGTGTACTCAATGATCTTGCCGGTGCCCATCATTTCCATGGTAACGCCGTCAAGCTTGAGGTCGCCATTCCAGCCGTTTTCGCCTACGCCGCGGATCTTACCGTCGGTCATAAGAGAACCGTCTTCGTTGTGGCTGGTGCTATCGGTTGTGTAAGTGTAGGTCTTACCTGCGAGAAGATTCTCAGCTGCAGATACGGAAAGAGTGCTGAAAGCGCAAACTACCAAAACAACAGCGAGAACGGATGCGATAATTTTTCTCATTTTTGTTCTTTCTCCTTGAATAAATAATTTTGTTTTTGCTTTGGGAAATTGATTTTGATGCGTAGGTTTTGTTTTAATTGCGTAACCCCCTCCTTTTCACCCCATCCGAGATGCAAAAGCAACTCAAACAGAGTAGCATAACCGGACTGACCCCGGGACAAGCCACAGAGCCAACCACCATTATACCTGGTGCAAAGCACGGCAAGCGCACCGAGTGCCACCGTGAATTACAGGGTTAGCAAAGCAACTGCGCCCGCCACACCAATGCAACGGTGAGGCAGAGCCGCTGCCCCCACGCAAAGATTGTTACCCTATAATCAACTATATTATATAGCGACATTATTGTTTTGTCAATACTTTTTTTAAAATTTATTTATGTTAAATATAACCTAAAAGCCAACAACAAATTGGGTAATGCATATCAATTTTGATACATTATACACAAAATACATTATATGCAAGTTGCGTAACCGCCGTTGCCGCCACAATATCGGCAAAAACTGAAGGGAGAGCTTTCGCCCTCCCTCCAGACCACTGACAAAGGCACAGAGCACGAAAAAGAAAACAAACAAATACAATGAAGTAGAAAAACA
>JAFQHW010000053.1 GCA_017397805.1 Clostridia bacterium
ATATGCGAAGCGGCTAAGGGACTCGTAAGCGGTATCACCACCGTTCCCGTTAACGAAGGCAGAGGCGGTTGCACACTGTCCATTCATCCCGCAAAAGCTTGCGAGCTTATAGAAGAAGCGGCATTCAACGCGCTTTCCGGCGATTTAAGCAAGTGCCACATAGAGCTTCCCAAGGAGTTTGACGTTAAGGTATCCGTTAAGAAGAACTCCACCGCTTACCGCGCATCCTTCTACCCCGGCGCATATCTTATAAACGACAGCACAGTTGGCTTCAAGTGCACGGATTATATGGATTATCTTAAGTTCGAGCAATTTGCGGTATAAATCATAGTTCAAAATTATAGGACTGACCAAAACGTAACAGTTTTTGGTCAGTCCTCAGATTACTGACAAAGGCACAGAGCACGAAAAAGAAAGCAAACAAATACAATGAAGTAGAAAAATAAGGGGGCAAGCCTCCTTATTTTTCTGCATTTTGTTATATTTTTTCGTTCAAAACGAACCTCGGCTCGCAGTACAGATGTACAGTTTTCGCCTCGGTTCGTCTTGTCTGCGCTCTTTCTCAGCACTCTGCCAAGCTGATGACAAGGTTTGTCATCAGCTTGAGGACTTACCAAAACGTAACAGTTTTTGGTCAGTCCTTGGTTTTATTTACGTATCCGTACCGCGCGGTGGAGAAGCACGTCGCCGTCTAAAACGGTTATAAACATCATCAGCGCCCACATATAAGTCACGTATTTAGGCATACTTTCGATAACCAGCAGAATCATAAACACGCCGCAAAAGAACGCCTTCAACCACAAGGAGGGGGTTACTTCATCCCATTTTTTACGGCTGAAGCTGAAGATAAGCAAGCCTTGCATAACAAGCGCGATTACGTGGAAGATGCCTTTTATTACGGGCAAGGCTTTTTCGGCGGTATTGGCAACAAAACCGTCTTCCGCAAACACCAAGGTGCGCCTTATGCCGTAATTGTAGTTGCCGTAGGTTTCTTTAACTTTGTTGTTGAGCAACGCTATATAGTCCAAGGGGTTTTCTTTAAATCTGTCGTAGCGTTGGTTTATAAGTGATTTTTGGTGTTCGTACAGCTCGTCGTCGCTTACCCTATCTTCCGACGGGAAATAGGCATCGTAATCCTCTTGGCGCCACCTGCCGTTGCTTTCAAAATTGCCGCCCACGTAAAGTGACCAGCCGTATGGCACCGTATTCTCTCTGCGGCCGTCGCCGTCTGTATCCCCTATAACCGCATTGCCTACCGCTTTAAATGCGCTTACCGTACCGAAAACCGCACCCGAAATAATCAAAAGACACAAAGCACAGTATATAATTCTTCTTACCGTAAGCTTATCTTTGAACAGAGTTGCAACGGCATAAAGCACAAAAGCCACAAGCGCCACGTAGCCCATGGAATTGCAAGAAACTGCGACACCCAAAAGCAAGCCCGACGCTAAAACCGCAAAAAGCTTTGAAGCGGCGGCTTTTAATTTCGGCAATGCCCAAAAAATTATAAAAGCGAATGCGGTAAGGAAAAAGAACGTTACACTCTCGTGGATAGGCAAAACGGCAAGCCATACCTCCTGCCATAAAAGCGAAAAGCCGAGTATGGAAACGAAAGCGACATCCTTGCTTTTGAATTGACCGATAATATTAAACCACGCAACGTAGGATAGAGAGAACCCAAAACAGAAAAAAGCGGAAACGGAAAGATGACTGCTGCCGAAAAGCAATGCCCAAGGGTACAAAACCAAGGAGGTGTTGGTGTATCTTCCGTACATGGCGGCATAGGATGCGTTTTCCGTTATCATACCGCCGTTTATAAGCTGGTTTAAAAATGACTGCGGCGCGCCCATATCCTCGTGGATGGAGAAATCGCAATTCAAAACCACGGCAGAAAGGATTCGCGGTATAAACGCTACGGCGAATATTATAATCCCCATTCGGACTTTGCTGAGAGCGCGAACTTTGTTCTTTATCTTTATAAACAGAGCGGAAAGAGGAACGGACAGCAAGCCTATTGCCGACAATGCAAATGCGGCTATCAACAGCGTAAGCGCCCAATTACCCACGGAGCATTTTGCCAAAAATATCAACACGGATATAAAAGCGAAAACGCAATACGTGGCACGGGCAATAAATCTTGCCATAAGGTTCCTCCTCTCTTTATAAAAAAGGGACTGTACAGTCCCTTCAGACCGCTGACAAAGGCACAGAGCACGAAAAAGAAAACAAACAAATATAATGAAGTAGAAAAATAAGGGGGCAAGCCTCCTTATTTTTCTGTATTTTGTTATATTTTTTCGTTCAAAACGAACCTCGGCTCACAGTACAGAGGTACAGCTCTCGCCTCGGTTCGTCTTGTCTGCGCTCTTTCTCAGCACTCTGCCAAGCTGATGACAAGGTTTGTCATCAGCTTGAAGGGACTTTACAGTCCCTTTTTCTTTATTTACTCTATACCGTATAACAACTGCGAGTAAGAAGGATAAGGCCAAGCCGACCTATCGGTTACGGTTTCTGCCGAATCCACTACCTTTCTAAGCTCCTTCATAGCGGGAATAACCTTATCCCTGTAATACTCTGCCTTGGCTTGGCGGTCGCTTGCAGACTTAACACCGTCAAGTGCGACTTCAAGCGCCTTTTCGGCGGAGAAAATACCGCCCAACGTGCCGCAGAGAACGGATACGGTTTCTTCCTCGTAAGAGGTATCAAGCTTAACGGGGGATGCTTTTTTAGCGTTAAGAGCATCGGTTAGCTTCTTGGTATATGCACTTACCGCAGGAAGTATATCCTTGTTTACCATATCCAGCATTGTAAGTGCTTCTATATGTATAACCTTGCTGTAATTGCCCAGCAATATCTCGTAACGGGAACATATCTCCGTTTCGGAGAATACACCGTGTCTTCCGAAAAGCTCGATATTCTTAGGATCGATATAACACTTTAACGCTTCGGGAGTGGAGGGAAGATTGGAAAGTCCTCTCACCTCGGTTGCTTCCTTTATCCACGCATCGTCGTAGCCGTTACCGTTGAATATGATGCGCTTGTGGTTCTTTATGGTTTCTTTTATAAGGTCGTGAAGCTCCGTTTCGAAATCGGAAGCACCCTCAAGGCGGGTAGCAAAGCGCGCCAAAACGTCTGCAACGGCGGTATTGATAACTATATTGGGGCCCGCTACCGAAAGACTGCTGCCGGGCATACGGAACTCAAACTTATTACCCGTAAACGCAAAGGGAGAGGTTCTGTTTCTGTCCGTCGTATCCTTGGGGAAACGGGGCAGAACGTGAACGCCTACCTTCATCTGCACCTTTTCTCTTGCATCGTAAGCCTTATCCCGCTCTATACTGTCAAGAAGTGCCGTAAGCTCATCACCCAAAAACATGGAGATGATTGCGGGAGGTGCCTCGTGAGAACCCAAACGATGGTCGTTACCCGCAGTGGCAACGGAAAGACGGAGCATATCCTGATACTCGTCCACCGCCTTGATAACCGCGCAAAGGAACAACAAAAACTGTGCGTTTTCGTGAGGGGTATCACCCGGTTCCAAAAGATTAACACCGTCGCTGGTGGTAAGTGACCAGTTATTATGCTTACCCGAGCCGTTTACGCCTTCAAAGGGTTTTTCGTGCAGTAAGCACACCAAGCCGTGTCGTGCCGCCACGCGCTTCATTATCTCCATGGTAAGCTGGTTATGGTCGGTTGCTATATTGGTGGTTGAAAAGATAGGAGCAAGCTCGTGCTGAGCAGGTGCTGTTTCGTTATGTCTGGTTTTTGCAAGAACACCAAGGCGCCACAATTCCCTATCAAGCTCCTTCATAAAAGCAACCACGCGGGTGGGAATGGTGCCGAAATAGTGGTCGTCAAGCTCCTGTCCCTTAGGGGGCTTTGCACCGAACAAGGTTCTGCCCGTAAAGCGCAAGTCCATACGCTTTTCATAAAGCGCTCTGTCTATAAGAAAATACTCCTGCTCCGGTCCAACGGTGGTTTTTACCGAGGTTACGGAAGTGTTTCCGAAAAGGCGAAGTATGCGCATCGTCTGCTTGTTTATAGCTTCCATAGACCTGAGAAGAGGGGTCTTTTTATCTAAAGCTTCTCCGCCGTAAGAGCAAAAGGCGGTTGGAATACAAAGTGTATCATCCTTTATAAACGCAAAGGAGGTAGGGTCCCAAGCGGTATAACCTCTTGCCTCAAAGGTAGCGCGAAGACCGCCTGAAGGCAAGCTTGAAGCATCCGGCTCGCCCCTTACAAGCTCCTTACCGGAAAACTCCATAATAACGCCGCCGTTTTTATCGGGAGTTATAAAGCTATCATGCTTTTCCGCCGTTATGCCGGTCATAGGCTGGAACCAGTGGGTATAGTGGGTAGCACCCTTCTCTACCGCCCAATCCCTCATAGCCTTTGCAACCACGTCAGCCAACGCGGAATCAAGACGTTTACCGTCACCCATGGCTTTTTTCATTGCCTTAAAGGTTTCTTCGGGCAGCCTTTCCTTCATAACAGATTCATTAAACACCAATTCTCCAAAAAGAGCAGGTATATTCCTAATCATAACCGCTTTTCCTCTCCTTCGCAAAAATCGCGAGATAATCCAAATTACAATACTCCATAATATAATAGTGATTATAACCCAAGGCGCTTTTTTTGTCAACCATTTTTAACAATTTATGGATACAATATTTGTTAGGTATTTTCGTTGACAATATCGCTTTTTGTGTTATAATTAATATAGTAAAGTATATTTGGGGATTTTATCGTTTGGGAGAAATGGTTATGAAGACTTCGCTTTTCAAAAAAATACTTGCCGTTGCTTTATCGGTGGTAACGCTTGTTTCCGCAGGTGTTTTCTCTGCCGACGCTTACAGCTTTAAGGACGTATTTGTTTCGCGCTTGAATTTTGATATTGACGACGATGAAGTTGTACGCGCCATAATCGTTTACGACTCAAACGAAGGTGCGGCTCATACAAAAGAGCTGTGCGCCGACTACGGTGCAGATCTTGCTTTCAGCTACGGTGAGCTGTTTGACGGCATTGCCGTTGATGCAAGCTACGCCACCCTTAAAGAGATCGAAAAAGCAGAGGGTGTGGAAAAAGTCTATATAGCAAACAAGTACGCTATGCCCGAAAGCACCGCAACGATAGAGCCCAAGGCACACATGGCAAGTGAATCTCTGGGATTTACCACGGGTACGGAAGGCGGCAGTGGTACGGTTATTGCCGTTTTGGACACGGGTATAAACTACTCCCACGAAGCATTCAGCAGCAACTATATGCCTTCCGATGCGGCTCTTGACCAAGCTACCGTTGAAAGCATTATTAACAGCAATTCCCTCTCCGGCAAATACCTGAGCAAAAAGATCCCCTTTGCATACGATTACGCAGATAACGACACGGATATATTCAACCCCAACGATTATCACGGCACCAACGTGGCAAGCACCGCCGCGGGTATCAGCAGCGGATTTTTTAAAGGAATTGCTCCCAAAGCGCAGATCTTGGGTATGAAGATCTTTACCTCCGCCGGTTATACGGATTCTTCTATATATTTCAAGGCTATGGAGGACGCCTATCTTTTAGGAGCAGACGTCATAAATCTTTCCGTAGGCTCGGTTAACGGTTTTTCCTTTGACTACGAGCTGGAAACTGAGCTTTACGGCAATATATTTGAAACGCTCAGAAACAAAGGTGTATTCATATGCTGTGCCGCAGGCAACGAACATTCTCAAGGCTATAGTAGCTATGCCCAGAATTTTGCCACGGCAAACACTTATATTGATGCCGTTACCGCAGATTATGCGGATTACGGTGTAATAGATACACCCGCAAGCTATACCTACGCTTTAGGTATAGGCAGTGCGGAACCTTCCACGCATAACGTAGAATACGAGCTTTCCGATTTAAGGATGTCCGCTTTTTCAAGCTGGGGTGTAACGCCCGACCTAAAATTGAAGCCTGAGATAACGGGTATAGGCGGCCACGTAATTTGTGCTTATTCAGGCACCTCCGATTACGCAATTGCAAACGGCACCTCCTTATCAACGCCTACTGTTTCGGGTATGATAGCTTGCGTTAAAAGCAGTTACGAAAAGGACAAAACTGCGCTTTACAATAACGAATCCGAGCTTTATGACTTGATCTACGATTCCCTCCTCAGCAGTGCCAAGCCGATATGCGACAACAACGGCATTTACTATTCCCCCCGCAAGCAAGGTACAGGCGTACCGGTATATTCTGCTTTAAGCAATATTGATGCTGTTTTGGAGGAACCCATAATCAACTTGGGGGACGATAAAAGCAAAAGCGGTGTTTACAACTTCACGGTAAGAGTTGAAAACACATACGGCAAGAACGTTACCATAGCATTGGGTGACTGCTACGTTTTAAGCGATAAGCACGAAATCTACGACGGCTCTTACTACAACACGCTTACAGGTCATTTGCTTAACGCAAGCGTAAAAGCAGATCTGCTATCTGCAGAATACACGCTTTCTGCATCAAAAGCGTACGTAGATATAAATTTCACCGTTACGTTGTCCGAAGAAGATAAAAACTATCTTGCTCCGTTCACCAACGGCGGATACGTGGAAGGATACATCTTCCTTGATATAAACGGAAAAGAAAACGCAATAAAGCAGACGTTTATGGGCTTTTACGGCGATTGGAGAAGCGCGCCCGTTATGGAAAAGTACGATTGGGGTGACGTTATAAACGCTCAGGCAGAGGCGATGAACGAAGGTAAAGACTATCAGGACTATAAAAAGCTTCTTGACACAAACGTTGGTTATAACGAAGCTTATATAGCAACGAACAGCGAGCTTTTGGGATATTTGGGCGATAATCTTTACGATTGGGTAAGTTTCAATGAAGCGCGCTTATCCATGCCCACCGCAAACAATTCCGGCGATTGCATGGCAAACTGTATAGTATTTTACCCCTCTTTGCTGAGAAACGTGCGACGTATAGTGATGACGGTTTCCAATGCCGAAACCGGAACTATTTACTATATCGACAACACCGAGTACGCCATCAAAAACTACATCAGTGCAGGTGAGTTCGCAAAAAGCACGTATTTCACTTGGGACGGCTCATACTTGAATCATCTTGGAAGAACCAGATACGTTGAAGACGGCACAGTAATAAAGGTAAAATTCGAAACGCTTTTGGCCTACGAAGGTGCTGAACTGGTTACGGAGCGTGAATATACGGTTTACGTAGATAATACGGCGCCTGAATTTACCTATTCCTGGGATAAAGACACAAGGCTTTTGACTGTACGCGCGAAGGATGCAAGATATATTTCCAACATATCCGTGTATTCAAGTGACTACCAAAAGCTTTACAAACGGTTAGCCATTACCGATTCGGTTCCCAACCAATACGGCGAGTGGACCGTTGACCTTTCCGACACCGATTTCGGAACGGATACGGAGTTTGTGCTTGAGCTTCAAGACTACGCCACCAACTACGGCGGAGTTAACGTAACCATAGGTCAAAGCTCTGTTATCAACAGCACTGTTAAGGGCGACGTAAACGGTGACAATGAAGTTAATTCCCTTGACGCATCTTGGGCACTTAAGTACGACGTGGGGCTTATTGAGCTTACGGAAAAGCAGATTTCCGCAGGTGACGTAAACGACAGCGGCTACGTAGACAACCTTGACGCGGCTTGGATTCTTAAATACGATGCTTTCGGAACTTGGTAAAACGCAATATCAAGAATAACGGAGAGCTGTCTTTAATGCGGTTATTAGCATTAAAGGCAGCTCAAGCTGATGACAAACCTTGTCATCAGCTTGGCAGAGTGCTGAGAAAGAGCGCAGACAAGACGAACCGAGGCGATAGCTGTACTGAGTACTGTGAGCCGAGGTTCGTTTTGAACGAAAAAATATAACAAAATGAGAAAAATAAGGAGGCTCGCCTCCTTAGTTTTCTTCTTCATTATATTTGTTTGTTTTCTTTTTCGTGCTCTGTGCCTTTGTCAGTGGTCTGAGCTGTCTTTAATGCGGTTATTAGCATTAAAGGCAGCTCTTTTTATTTTTATTTAGTGTTTTTGTAATTAGGAATCTCCAAATCCATAAGCTGGATGTTTATCTGTAAGTCCATATTATCAGTCAAGGTGGGAGCTTTCACCCACAACTGCTTGTCTTCGTTGCAAGGCATTATTAAATACATTCGCATTCTGCTTCTGTTGACTTCGGAATGCACGAACCAACCGTTGCTGTCCGCGATGCAATTTACAAAGGACAGTTTTTCCTTTACCCTTTTCGTTTCTGCCCTGTTATTGGATATAAGCCTAAAATCATATTGTATGCAATATCTGTACTGACCGTATGAGGTTTTTAGTGATATTTTTCCGTCGTAGCTGTTCTCTGCCGCTATTGACGCCATAGTGGCAACAACCGTACAAAAATCCGCCCTCTCACCACAACAACTGTAAGGTGAAGGTGCGGCATCGCAATTAAGGTGCACACCGCGCGGACCCATAACCTCATTAATATGGTGAACGCTTTTTATTAGAGCCGCTGAAGGCTCAAAAATCTGTCGGCTTCTTACGGATACGGAAGAAACCATATCAAGCATCTTGGATGCGTTCATCTGCCGTAAAAGCTGTCGATTCCTTAACGTTGAAATTCCGCCACCGACTTTATTGAAACCGCTGTGTGCACGGGCATAAAACTCCTCTACCTCGCCAACGAGCCTTTCCGATTCGTTTTTTATCTCCAAGGCTTGGGGTACGTAAGCACTTAGAGGCTTATCGTGGCAAAACAAAAAATAGCCTTCGAACCGTGTAACCGTAACAAGCTCCTTCTTGCTCGTATTAAGCTCCGCTCTGCATATCTGGCCGACACGCATCCGTTGAAAAGCCACGTAATCATCCGGATGTATAAGAGAAACGAGCGTACCGTCGTCGGTTCCGAAAAGCACGATCCCGATAGAGTTAATAACTTTTATTCGAAATTGACTGTCTGTAATTGCCGCCGCTGTTGAGTGTTTGTTTATATGAGTTGTCATTTCCTCCAGAGGGGTACTTGCTGGGCATTCAAATGACGGGTTCATTCACAATCTCCTTGCTTATCTGCGCTTTTTAAAATAAGATACGTACATGATTATCAACCCAACAACGCTGTAGATGCTCACCAACAAAAAAGCCGTAGAGGCGGAAAATTTTGTGTTATAGGTGGGAACACCAAAAAAAACGCAAGCGCTGTGCACGGTGATAAAAGCCAATATCGGAAAGCTTATATAAGACATAGTAACCGCCAAAAGCAGGAATATGTTGGTAGCGTGTGCGTTGAAGGGAAATATCTTTCTAAGCATTTTTACCTCCTCAAAGAATCCAAGTACGACTGCAAAATTATCTGTGCGGCTACGGCGTCCAAAACCTTTTTGCGCTTACTGCCGTACACACCGCCTTCGGAAAGATAAATCAACGCCTCGCTGGTAGAAAAGCGTTCATCGCAAAAATATATGGGCAAGCCTGAAGCCGTCTCCAATTGTTCTGCGAAGCGTTTGGTTCTGTCCACCCTGTATTCATCGGTGCCGAAGGAAGTTTTTGGCAAGCCTACCACGATAGCCTCACCGCCCAATTCTTTGACCTTTTGGGCAACCTTTTCCACTGCGTCGTTAAGTCCCTTAACCTTTATTATCCCTACGGCGCTGGCGATACAACCGCCCAAATCGGTAGAGGCGATACCTACTCTTGCATCACCGAAATCAACACCTATATACTTCATAAACGTCACCTCCGTTAAAGTATAACAATTATAACAAATTTTGTCAACTTCTAAAACGCATATTAACAAAAAGCTTTGTGCATAATAGCAACACCGAGTTAAAACGAAACAGAGCTTGTGAGGTTTATTTGATGCAGAAAAACAAAAAAGCTTTAGACGAAAAAAAGAGGCATACAACACCGCAAACCCACGGTTTTGTAAGCCCCAGAGAACGATATAAAATTAAACCCGAATCAACGTGCGGTATGTTTTTTGAAGGAAGAGGAGAGAACGGCTATTTTTACAGCAGTTCCGACCCCGACGGAAGCTATACCGGAATAACGAGGGATGAAGACGATCGCCCCGTTCAGGACGTTGACGACCTTTAAATCCAAGCCTGTTCGTTTTGCTTGGTTTTAGATATACACGGTCATACTTCGTAAAAGTTTTATTGAATATTGACGGCATATACTTTCGGCAAAGAGTACCGATATACGGCTTCTCTTTGCCGAAAAATTTCGAAAACAATATTGTAACTACAGATTCTTCAAAAAATCCGCCTTGTTTTCCTGCAAGGACAAAAGTACCTCTGCTTTTTCGTTAAATCTGTCCATTTGCAGTAAAAAGTCCTTGCACTCACCGCATGGTATGGTGCATTTACCGTCCTCGGCAATAATGATCATCTTTTTTATTTGCTGTTCGCCGTTGGTTATCATATTGGCTGCGGCATTGCGCTCCGCACACATACCAAGGCCTTTTAAGTCTTCTATACTTACACCTACGTACACGTTACCCTCCGCGCTTAATAACGCGGCAGAAACTTTGCCCGCATCCATAAAGGGCGACAATCTTTTTTTGCCGTGTACTTCTGCGGTGGCTTTATACAACATTGCCCATTCTCTTCTGTCACGGCTCCATTTCAGTGCCGCCATCTCCAAAGACTGCACGAAAGCATCCTTACCGTCACAGTATGCCTCTATATCGTAGGGGTATTTTCTTGCCAATCTGCTCTTTAACGCACCGTACTCTTCTGCAACCTCAGGGTTCGCCCTAAGATAATCTCGAACGGCAAGATGCCTTTCTATATCGTGGCACACGCCCTCGTTTTCCTCGGAGAAGATGTGCACCTGATGGGTACGCTCGACGCCGCCCTTTCTCAGATAGCGTCTGCCGGGCATACCGAACTCACCCATATACTCGTAGCCTGCGTTTTTAAAAAGCTCCGCCGCTTCATCCACTGCGGCAAGGTCGGCAACCACGGGCATAATATCAATAATAGGCTTTGCGGCAAGCCCCTCCACTGCAGTACTGCCTATGTGGTGGACTGCCTTGCAATTATCACCCAAGATGCTGCGGATAAGCTCTGCTTCTTCCTCAAAAAGCTTCTTCCAATCAGGGTTATATTCCTTTACGTTTACGAACTGTACCATATAAAAGCCTCCTATTTCAAAATCATACATATACAAACGCAAAAAGCGCCGCGGAAACTTCCACGGCACTTTTTATCGGTTTATGTATCGTGCCGTTAGGTATATGATATATCAATCGGCTTTAATACAACTTAAACGTCAACTATATCACCCAAATCAAGGTTATACGATAACATCTCGCTGAGAGCGGAGACGATCTCTTGCAGATCGTCAAGACCGTCAACTACGTAATCGTTTTTGCCCTGCTTGGGCTCTTCGATTTCCGCATCACTATCCAAATCCACAAAAGCTCCAAGCTCGGCATCCAAAACGATCAAACTGCCCTCAATACCCATCTGAGCAAGTATAGACATCTTACTGCTGTACTTGGTAGCGGTCATCTCGTTATCCGTGACAACTTTAATTTCCATTTCAGAACCGTCCAAAGAAAACTTTGCATCGTAAGTCATATCGATTCCGTCCTTAACGATGGTACCTTCCATAGTACCGATCCTACCGTCATCATAGGTGATATTGGATTCAAATTTTTCACCGGTTTGTTTATAAACGGTTTCGCCTTCAGTAGTTTTGGTAATGGTTATTACGGTATCGCCGTCCTTTTCCATAGAGACGCTGTAGATCAATTCAGGAGCGGAAACGTACTCACCGTTGTCGTCCAGATCTAAGTCGCCCTCGGGGTTGGTGATTCCCATGCTAAAGGATGACTTTTCACCCTTATAGCCGCCGGAAAGGTTGAGCATATCAACACCCGCGAAGGAAGCGGATACTGCAAAATCACAAGCCTCGCCAACGGTTATATCCATAGCGGAAATTGCCAGCGTTTCGCCCTCTGCAGTAACGTTAATATCAAAACTAACGTTTTTGCCGTCCACGAAGAAGCGCTTAATAACTATCTCTATGGGCTCGGATTCAGCTATTTCTTCTCTTGCTTCTTCAAGGTATTCGAACACCGTTTCATAAAGCTCAGCCGCTTCAAAAGCAGGAACGTCCGCACCCATTTGCGCCGCATAATCAAGCAAAGAGTCCATAGCTTCAAGAACGCTGACAGCCGTTTCTTTGAAACTTTCGTCGCCGTAATATGCTTCGTAAAGACCCTTTATCATAGAAGCTAAATCTTCGTTATCCAAGGTAAGCGCAACGCACTCAGCCTCAACCTTACCCGCATACTTACCCTCGATGCTTTCCATAGCGGAGGTAACGCTGTCTTCGGGTATAAGCTCTACTATCTTAGTGCCTATTGACGTAAAGAGAGCTGCCGCATCCTCCAAAGCGGTAAGGACGTTCTGTGTGTCACCAAACAAACCGTTTGAGTCAAAGAAATCGGAACCGGTAAGAAGCGCTTCCGTCAATGCGTTGAAATCGACATATACGGACTTCTCCAAAAAGAGGGGAGAAGAAACAGAGCCTGCAACGCCGTTAAGCTTAGCATCCACAAAGTTGATGCTCATGCCGGGCATGCTCATACCTGCGTTGAGGTTTACCGCGCTGCCGTCGGTAACGAAGCTTGCATCTATACCCATGGAGCCGCCCATACTTTGAAGAGCGTCTTCACCGTCTACCGTAAGTTCGTTTATATCCACATTCACGCCCACTTCAAAAACGTTGCCTTCGGTTACGGTGGGTATAAACAATTCTTCTTTATTAACGTTAAGAACGGTACAAACCTTGTTCAACAACTCATCCTCGTCAAGTTCGGGAGTTGTGAAGTAAAGAAGTTTTTCAATATTGGAAAGCTCATCAAACTCGGAGTTTCCATTATTTTCGGAAGATACTTCTCCGTCCTCTGCGCTAACGTCATCGGAAGCATTCTCGTTCTTTCCGCTTTCTTCCGTATCTGTGCTTACGGCATCCTTTCCGTCTTTTTGCGTTTTATCGTCTTTACAAGCCACAAAGCAAGTAACGAGCATTGCCAAAACCATAAGTAAACTTAAAAGTCTGAGTTTCATAATAGGTCTCCTTAAATTTAAGATTTTTGTGCTATCCTTTCGCACATGCCCAAGGTGTTCTCCTTAAGCTTGGAATAACCGAAGAACACGCTGCCGTTGCAGTTCTTCTTTTCCTTACAATAATCTATCTGGTTGGGTATTTCATCGATTTCCCAGCCTTCGGCATCACATCTGTACAGACCGTGACCTGCGTAAAGACCGATGTTTTTGCCTTCCATATACTTGTCATACCAATCAAGAATAACGCCGAAACGAGCCACGGAGGTATCAAACTTCCAATAGATCTGAGGATTTATGTAGTCGATATAACCGCCGTCAACCCACGCGGTAAAGTCTGCATAAAGAGCAGAATAACATTCAAGACCGTTAGTTTCCATACCCTCGGGGCAGTCATCGCTCTTATTTCTCCAAATAGCGAAGGGAGAGATACCGAAGGAGCAGTTATCACGGATCGCGTGGATAGCATCGTAGCACTGCTTAATGAGCTTGTTAACGTTATCCCTTCTCCAATCGTCAAGGGACATACCGTTGCCGCTTTCCTCATATTCCTTCTTATCGTCGTAGGGAACCACAGTGGAAACACCGTCAACGTCTACACGTAGAGGATAGGGATAAAAATAGTCGTCAAAATGCACGCCGTCAACAGCATAGCCTTCAACAACCTCGCGTACACCCTCAACTATCAAATCACGCACTGCCTGAATGCCGGGGTTGAAATAAAGCTTTCCGTCAGGGTAAGCAACTACCCATTCGGGGTGTAATCTTGCAGGATGATTTTCTGCCAACGTGCTAAGGTCCTGGTTAGGCTTTTCAGCACTGCCAAGGGTTATACGGTAGGGGTTGAGCCATGCGTGCAACTCCAAGCCCTCCTCGTGGCAACGGGTAACCATATACTCAAGCGGGTCAAAGCCTTCAGGCAATTCAGAACCCTGAACACCCGTTAAGAATTTGGAAACGGGGAAAATTTTGGATTTGCAAAGAGAATCAGCCGCAGGTCTTACCTGGAAAAGAATAGCGTTAAGACCGGACTTCTTGGAGGTGGCGATAATATCCTCAAGCTCCTCCTTCATCTTTGCCACGGGGATACCGGGGGCAGAGGGGAAATCCAAATTATTAACGCTTGCAACCCAAACACCGTAAAAATATTTGTTCATATCAAAAAACACGTCCTTTCAAAATACGTATATGCCATAAATTGATGGGAATACACTAACCCCATATTCTTTTACTTAATTAAATTATATCATACAGTTTATTAAATAGCAAGCATTATTTTAACGAATAATGCTAAGGAGGCTGATGAATGCACAAATTGCATTTATCAGCCTCCTAATTTTTATCTGAATATGATTTTTAAAGCTTGTTTACGTCTTCCTGGCTTATGGTGGTTATCTCGTTATCCCGAAGCATCTTGGCGATTTCGTCCTTGGTCATATCCTGAGCGTTAAGACGAAGCACCATAAGCGCGTTGTTTCCTATGATATAGTTAAGTGAATACATATACTCGATGGAAACGTTGTTTTCCTCGATAACCGCAAGCGCTTTATCAAGACCTGCAGGCTGGTTGGGAACTGCTATACCGATAACGTGATTGGTTTTAGCCACAAATCCGTTATCGCGAAGAGCTTTTATGGCGGAGTCGATATCGTTTTCCCTAACGACGATACGAACGATGCCGAAATTAGTGGTATCGGCTATAGACAGCGCCAGCATATCGATATTGTTTTCTGCTAAAGTTTTGGTAAGGGAGCGAAGGGTGCCCTTAATATTTTCAAGATAAACTGAAATTTGAGTAATCAACATAATACTTACATCCTTTCTTTATTTTGTAAGGTCGCGGTTATCGATTATGCGCTTTGCCTTGCCCTCGGAACGGGGAATCGTCTTAGGAGGAACAAGCTTAACTTTTGCGGCAATGCCCACAACGGATTTTATCTGCTCGGTAATTGCGTTTTGGATCTTCTCTATATCGGAAACCTTGTCGGAGAATATCTCGTCGGTAAGCTCTACCTGAACTTCAAGTCTGTCGGTGGAATTAACTCTGTCAACTACAAGCATATAGTGAGGAGATACACCGGAGATACGAAGCAGTACTTCTTCGATTTGGCTGGGGAACACGTTAACACCGCGGATGATAAGCATATCGTCGGTTCTGCCCGTAATACGGCTCATTCTTACATGGGTTCTGCCGCAAGAACAAGGTGTAGCATCCAAGGTGCAAATATCGTGGGTACGGTAGCGTATCATGGGCATACCGGTCTTGGTAATGGTGGTAAATACAAGTTCGCCCGTTTCACCGTAAGGAAGAACCTCTCCGGTTTTGGGATCAACTATCTCGGCAATAACGTGGTCTTCGTTCACGTGCATACCGCACTTTGAAGGACATTCAAAGGCAACACCGGGACCTGCGATCTCTGTAAGTCCGTAGATGTTATATGCGTTGATGTCGAACAAGCCTTCCAGCTTTTCTCTCATTTCCTCCGTCCAAGGCTCGGCTCCAAAGCAACCGGATTTAAGCTTGAACTCCTTGGGGTCGTATCCCAACTCCTTCAAAGACTCGCCAAGGAATATTGCATAGGAGGGTGTACAGCAAAGCATGGTAGCACCAAGATCGTGCATCATCATGAGCTGTCTTTGTGTATTACCGCTGGACATGGGGATTACCATAGCACCAACTGCAGAAGCGCCCTGATGAGCACCGAGACCGCCCGTGAACAAACCGTATCCGTAGGTTACCTGCACTATATCGTCCTTCCCTGCCCCTGCGGCGGTAAGAGAACGGGCAACCATCTCCGTCCAAACGTCCACGTCGTTCTGAGTATAACCGGACACTATGGGTTTACCGGTAGTTCCCGAAGAACCTTGAATTCTGACGATTTCGGATTTATCTACCGCAAGAAGTCCGTAAGGGAACTCGTCACGGAGGTCGGTTTTATTGGTGAAGGGCAAAAGGTGCAAATCGTCAACGGATTTTATATCCTCGGGTTTTACCCCTGCTTCGTCCATTCTTTGGCGGTACATAGGCACGTTTTTATAAACGTGAGCCACGGTTTCCTTAAGCCTTTGGCTTTGGATGTCAAGAATGTCTTTTCTGTCCATACATTCTATCTCTGGGTTGTAAATTTTGTTTTCATTGACTTTCATAAGTAAAAAGCTCCTTTAATTTTTATTTATGTGAAAGGCGATTGCCGTATAATCTGCAATTGTCTTTCCAAGGTTGTCTGTAATTTTTACGGTATAGTGCCCAAGGGTATTGCCTTCTTTGTCTGCCTTGCATACGGCTGTAAGCTTATTCCCCTTCGTGGCGGAAAAATATCTTATGTTACACTCTACAGTAACAGACGGAACGCCTGAATAATTTGATGCCACGGCGAAAGCAAAATCTGCAAGCGTAAATATGGCACCGCCCATAACGCCGCCGCGAGCGTTAAGCAATGCGTCGGTAATTTCCATCTCACAAACGGTTTTTTCTTCATTGGCTTCAACGATTTTGCAACCCGCGCCCGTCGCAAATCTATCGTCCTTGTATAATTCCTGCAATTCTTTTAAATCCATCCGTCCCTCCGTTACGTATTTTGCTTTTGATTGAGAACTTATAAGCGATGTAAACGTTTCCTTTGAAAAAAACTCTGACAAAACAAAAATCCGCAGGTGTTTGAAGCTTCTCAAACCTCCATGCGGATTATCTTCGCTTTGTAGTTGCCCCAAGCCGACGGCAAACAAGCCATCGAATCAGCGACTTTTTGCAAAGGCAGAAAAACCGCAAGGATGGCTAAAGCTAAATCGATTGTAACGAATATCAAACCTTATACACATAAGCGATTTTTCCTTTCCTCAATTCTTGTTATAGATTATATACCTTTTGACAACAAAAGTCAAGGACTTTTTTGTAAAAAATGTATGTTTTTGTATATCTATATCAGCTTTTTTCTTTGCACCCCATAGAAAACCGCACCGATTGCGATCCATATAAGCAGCATCAGATACGACTCGGTTCCGAAATGCACGCCCGAAAGGCCCGGAATCGGTATCAACTGAAGCACCATAAACGCCGATGAAAAGATCACACCCACAAAGGACAGCACCTTTAAGGCTTTGCTTCCGTCACCATCGCGCTTCTGTGTACGAAGCGATGACGCACAGGTGAAGAAAAAGCCTAAAGAAGCACCGATGGCAGACATATCCACAAACCATCCAAGCGCTTCTCTGCCCAGAATCGGACCGGAAAGAGAAATAAGCATACAGAATATGATGGCGTTCTTAGGCGTTCCGTATTTTTTGTCAACCACACCGAACACTTTAGGCAAATACGACTCTTTTGCCATGGAATACATCAATCTGGAGGAAGCCAAGTAGAATCCCATAATGCCCGAAAGGACCGCGCAGGATACCGCAACGCCTATCAGCACTTTACCGAATACGCCGAGAAGCTCTTCTGCCGCTACCAGCAGAACCCATTCTCCCGCCATTACGCGGTCGTGCCAATTTTCAAGAGCGATAGCGGCAACCGTGTTGTTGCTTACGTACACGAAGCATCCGAAAGCGATTGCAACCACCATGATAACGATTATCTTTTTATAGGAAAACTTAAATTCTTCTGCAACCTGAGGAATCGTGTCGAACCCCACGAAAGCCCAAGGTGCTATGGCGAAGGTGGCAAGGATCGCAGAAGCGATTCCCATAGTCCCGCTATGTGCAAATTCGCTTATATTTTCGGTAGTTGCGCCTGCGGCCATGGCGGAAGATTTATCAAAGCCCCATATAGGCTCCATATTTATACCTTGGGTTTTACTGCTTACGACAGCCGAAACGGTCAAGGTAAAAACGGAAACCGCAAGAAGACTTGAAAGAACCGTTTGTACTATGCCCGCTTTTTTTACGCCCATGATATTTGGATCTATACTAAAAAAGTGGACAAGTGTGGTATAATAGAGGACAAGTAAAGGAGGAACAAAAAATGTCAGTAAAAAGAAGTCCAAAATACACCGCAGAATTCAAGCAAACGATCGTTAATTTGTATCACGCCGGGAAGAGCTACGCAGAAATCAAAAAGGAATACGGGATTTCCCACAGTGCCTTGGCTAACTGGCAGTGCGATGGCATAAGCTATGATCCGGTGGCTGCCGGGTCACATTGTTTTGTGCTGACCGTAAGCTAACTCACGTTCAAACACCGGGTAATCATCATTTGCTTAAAACTTCATCCTCTGATTACCCTTTACATTCCTTTACCAATCATTTTCATTTGGATTCCTCCTGCTTAAATATAAAATATATTTTGACTCCCTGTGGGAGAACAAAAAACGGAATTGGCAGGCAACAAACGAAAAAAGGGGCTGTCTCAAATTGAAATTTTGAGATGAAACCATATATAAAAGCTACAAAAAAATCAAGGGCATTCAAGCGATGTCCTTGATTTTTTGTTAAGCTTGCACATAACGTTCACAATTTGTTAATGCTATGAGACAG
>JAFQHW010000054.1 GCA_017397805.1 Clostridia bacterium
CGCAGAAAACAAATCCCTTGCGGGATTTGTGAAATAACGCTTCTCGTTATGAAATAGCTGACGCTATGAAATACGCGGCTCGCGTATGAGGGATTTATTTTATTTCACATTTTGCCGCCAGGCAAAATATTTCATAATCCGAAGGATTAATTCATATTGCGTAGCAATATTTTATTCAATACGTTATAATGTCCGCTTACGAAACGGGTATAACCGCCTTGACTTATAATGTGATTTGTAGTATTCTGTATATATTAGAAATTTGCCTTGTTAAGGAGAGCTGAAAATGAAAAAAATAATCACCTTAATATTGACCGTTTGCTTGTCCCTCTGCCTTGCGGCTTGCGGCGGTAACGATTCTGAAGAAAGCTCCAATATGTACGACGGCGGCTCCGAACCCATAGTTGACGATGTTTCCCGTGAGGAAATCGGAGTGTTTGACGAGCTTTCAACGCCAAACAGCTTGGTAATCTATCTCCCCGATGCGGAGTTTTTGTATTTCGACACGGTTACCGTTCCTTTTGAGGGTGATGGCATAGCCCTTGTGGAAACGATGGTGGAGTACGGCGCTTTACCTCAAGGAATAAAAGCAAATTCTTTTGTAACCGTGGGGATGGAAGCCCATATAGACATGAACGAAGCTTACGCCGACTACGTTAAATCCGGCACCACGGCAGAGTATTTCGGCGTAGGCTGTTTGGTAAACACCATAATAAAGTATTTTCCTCTTGTGGAATCAGTGGTTATAACGGTAAACGATGAATATATAGAAACCGGTCATATGGGCATGCTTGATTTTGCCATAGGCTTTTACGAAGAATAGAATTACACAAGCGAAGTCTAATGACTTCATGGGTATACCGACAAAAAAAGGAGTTGTGTCAAATGCCGTCGCGCATTTGACACAACTCCTTTGCATCGTAAGGGAAAACTTTTTGTTTTAAGGCTTAATAGAGGTCGTACATCTTGAGCATTGCTTTTTTCTTGTCGGTGGTTATATAAAGCTTTTTGATGTATTCAATTATAGCTTCTTCTGCTTTTTCAACGGCGGTTGCGTGAGCATCGGACTCTTTTTCGCCGTCCTCCGTCATACCGTTATAATATTCTTCATAGATGCGGTAATATATTTCATAGCCTTTTTTTACATAATCGGAGGAGGCTAACTCCACTGAGAAATCAAAATCAAAGCCTTGGCTTCGTAAAACGGCAAGCACTTCCTCGGCATAGGTCTTATCTAAGTTGGAGGTAGCAATAAGCCGCGCAAGCTCACTGTAAATGCCGCCTTTGCCAAACTCCGTTAACTTACCGTCGGTCAGGTAGCGCAGTAATATGTTGTTGCCCATGGTTTGGGGTGCAACGGACGGAACAAGCCCTTCATCCTCGGGCGTGGTATCCTCGTTTTTCGTACTTCCCGCGCTTTCCGCGTTTGCATTCTTTATAATGGAGCTAAATAGGTTGCTGCCCCATTTGACCAGACTTGAGAATTTCTCTTTGATTGTTGCGGGGGATTTTTCTT
Organism: Clostridia bacterium; assembly: GCA_017397805.1. GTDB lineage: Bacteria > Bacillota > Clostridia > Oscillospirales > CAG-382 > SIG636. The sequence continues at coordinate 1,517 of JAFQHW010000054.1, forward strand.
CCTCGGTTGCCGAATCCCCCGATTCGGCATTCAGCTTTTGGTTCAAGGCATAACGCTCCTGATTTAATTCGGCGCGCCATTTTTCCTCGTCCGACTTTCGTTGTGCCTCTTGCTCACTAAGGTCCTCCAAATGCTCAAGCCTTTCGTAAAGCGTCTTCTTTTCGCTTTCGGCTTTGTCGCTTACCGTTTTTGCATAGCTTTCGTCAAGCTCTGACGAGCGCTGAGAAAAGTCGCTTAAAAGCTTTGCTTGCTCGTCCATATTATTCACCGCCAAATCGTTAAGGCTGTTGTTTAATGAAGTCGCTTGATTGATTTTTAACAAGGCGCTTTCTCCGGATTTGCCAAGTCCTCTCGCCGCCAGCTCTTCGGAAAGACTTTTCGTTTCCAATGCGTTTTCCGCGGTGGCTTTGCGCCTTTCGTTGTAGTAGCTTCGCTCCAAAGCGTCACGGCTTTCCTTGTAGCTTTTTTCTAAATTGCCGTAGGCACTGTCGAATATTTTTTTGTATTCGCTGTCATCGAAGCTGTAATCGTCCAAGTCTTTTTTGACTTCTTCTATCAGTTGATTATAGTCCATACCTTCGTCCTTTCGTTAGTTGTTTCGCAAATTCCCATCAAGCTCCTTTCCGAACAGATACAGCCCGCTTATATACACCCCGTCCGAACAGGTGGAAAGGGTTATTTTACAGCTGTAAAAGCGTTTCAAGGGTAATCGCGCTTTTATGCGTCTGCAAGCGTCGTGGGCGATCTCAGGCAAACAAAGTCTGCCGTTAAGTTGGTTGCTTTCGGACAGATTGCCTCTTTTGACCGTCAAGTCGCCCACGAAGGTCTTGCCGCTTTCAACGGTAAGTCCAACACAGTTAAGACTTTTCAGTTTGTGCGGCGAACTAAAGGTGCAGAAGGGCGTGGAGAACGTTGCTTTTATAAGCTTTCCGTCGTCGGTGCTTTCCCCTTCCGTAAACAAATAAGTGCCGCCGTCCTTCAAGCTGAAAACTATGCCGTCCTCATACTCGCAAACGGCTCTTATTCCGCCTATATCGTAAAAATAAAAGAGGTCAAGCCCGTAATTGTATATAAGCACACCGTCGCTTAGTATAAGCCAAAGCTCCGAACGGCTTTTTCTGTTCATTATCCTCAAATCTTTGATTTCGCTTTTCGCTTTATCCATATATCCGTAAACTCGGTGGGAAAAAACGCTTGCCGTTCTTTCGTCGGCAATCTCCGTGGACGTCCATCTGTTAAGTCCGTCTTCGCATAAGGTTACGGGCATATTGCCGTAGGATACTGCGTTCCCCTCTATCAAACTGCCTTTAGAGGAATTAAGCTCGTAAACGGGGAAGGTGGTGCGGGCATTACCCTTGGAATCAACGTTTAGCTGAGAATGGCTGTAAAAGGCGGAGTTTTTAAGGAATACGATAAGCCTGTTAAAGCAGCTTGAAAGCGATATAACAGGCTCGTCAAATATATGATAATCCGTTTCCGTAAAATATTCACCGCAGGGTATGCCGTCAGCCACTGCGGAGTGGAAAAGGTAATTGGGATATGAAGGGTTTCCGTAAAGGAAAAGACGGTTTTCAAAAACCAAGCCGTAACGGCACTCCACAATCATTTTGTGGGTGGTTGGGTTATTCCTTGCGGCATAGCATATTTCAACGTTGTTTATACCGTCTTCGGGGGCGGTGTCAAAGGTTACGGTGCCTTCTTTTAAGGCGGCGGTGTAGCCTTCTTCCGCGGTTTCGCCGTTCAGCGTTACGGATATTACAGCATTCAGGTTCTTTTCGGGAAGAACGTAGGTACAAGAATTCCCGTCACCGTTATAGCGTACGCGCCTTCTGTTGTTAAGCATATTGGGACTTTCCAAAACTGTGCCCGCACCGTTAGGCGCGCAAGCCGTAAGCACCAAAGGAACGTAGCCGAATTCGGGCGCTAAGGTATTGCCGTCTATGGTGTAGAAGTTTCCTGCCAAGGCGTAGATCTTACCGGCAAACCCTAAAACGGAGTGGGCACCTATAGTCGTGCCTCCCAAGTTAATAAATTCTCCGTCAACAAGCTTATACAGCTCATTGCCTACGGTCATAAAAACGCTTCCGCCTACGTTCCAAAGCTTGCTTGCCGTCATTTCGCCGCTTTCTCCCGCAAGCCTTCTGTAGCCGTTGCGTTTTTTCAGTGCGCCTCTTTCATCAATGAAAAAGTTGCAAAGCTCGGGCATCAGGTCAAAAGACGTGGAACAGCCTGCCCGTTGGTCTATACCGCCGAAGGTGTTTTTGGATAAAGCAAACTCCTTACTCATTATATCTGTAGCAGTCGGTTATATCGTGACGGGTGCCGCCTGCTTCCTCCTTCAGGGTCTTTGCGGCGTTTTGGTATCGTTCTGTCATAAGCTTGTGCATCGCTACGTCGTCATCCGCCACAAGAAGCGCCGCTAATCCGTAGGGAAGTACTGCTCTTGCAAGGGTATCGTTACATTGCAAAGGTGCAGACGTTTCGTTCACGTAGACGGGCATCACGCTGTTATCCCTTTTAATGATGCGGTCAAGCCACAGCGTTTCCGCCAACAAAAGGTTTACAAGCCCCAAGGCGCGGTTGCTGTAATCAGAGCAGTCCTCGTTTTCGCTGCCGTCAGAGTTTTTAAGTGCCAATAGCTCTAATGCGGAGTTGTATAGTTCGTTAACTGTCATAACACTCTCCTTTAACATAAGTTCCCCACGAAGCCGTCAGACTTCGTGGGGTGATAGTAGGTGTTTTTTTAGTGGTTTACAACGGGCAAGAATTGTATCGCGGAAAGCTTAGTGCCCACGTTTGCAGGGGAAAGCTTTAGAGCGTGTCCCTCCGCAGTCTTGCAAAAGGCGCTGTCCACGTACAAAAGTGCGATCTTTCCCTCGGCAACCGATCCAACCGTAACGTCGGCACCGCCGCTGTAGTCGCCGTGTTCCATGCTTACCGTCACTTCCGCACTGCCGCCGGTGTTATCCACAAGGAAAAAACTTCTGTCGTCGGCGGCGTCTATCTTTGCCGTGTAGTCGGTACCGCTTGTGTCGGTAAGTACCGCCATTTCAGTAAGGTTGTAAAGATTTTTTACCGTGGTAACGGGTATTGTAATAGCCATATTATTTCCTCCTTATATTCTGTTATATCTGGTTACTGCCGTTGGAAACGGGGCAGGCAACCAGCTCTTCGGGGCGTATAACCTTTGCACCGAAAACTATTCTGCCTCTTACGGCGGTGTCAAAGCTGTCCTCAAGGCGGTCAATTACCTGAGTTTCCAAAACCTGCTCCGCATATGCGATAGAGCTGTAGGAGCCTGCCAGCATAACGGTATTGCCTTCTGCATCGCTTGCAAGTTGGTTGGAAACGTAAATGTCGCAACCGAGCTCGTCGGTAAAGCCCGTACTGCCGGTACCGTTTATGCCTTGATTAACGGAGAACTTTACGCCTGCCAAGAGAAGCTTCGTCTTGATAAAGGGGGGAACCACTATCCAGATTCTGCCGTCCGGTACGTTCTTTTCCTCAAGTACCTGCTTCATCTCCGCGATGACTTGCATAACGTTGGCGGGGGTAGCCTCAACC
>JAFQHW010000055.1 GCA_017397805.1 Clostridia bacterium
GGTGCCGTCTTAACTGCTTAATTTTTGGATTTAAGATAGAAAGGAGCGATAATGAGCAATGAAACGCAAGCTGATATTATCAATAGGATTTGCGATAATTGCACTTACGTGTATCACAATCATCGCTTTTTTGATTCGGGAGCTCGGGAATGAAGAAATCGACCCTATAGATAAGGAAATAATTATTCCTATTTACTTTTTCTTTGCCTTCTCGATAATACTTCAAGAGCTGTCTTTGCTAAGAAGCGTGTATAAGCTCATAGCCTTCAACCCAAGAAAGTCAGCTAAGATCTGCTATATTATTTCGGCTGTTATAATTTCCGTGGCTTTGATTTTCGAATTATTGGTATTTACAAAGGTCATAACGTACCATACAATGCCTGAGAGACCATCTTTTGCCGGACTGCTTCTTTTGACCGAATGGTCGGCGATTATCGTATCTTTCGCTTTAGGAAGTGTAAGTTGCGATAACTAAGTGTATCGAAACTGCCCATTATGAGGACTTCTTCAATTTCAATTTTGAGCTTTGACAGCGAAAAAGCGCCAACTCATATCTTACTGACAGTGACCTTTTAGACATTGCGGGTCATTGATAACTACGAATTACAATTATTAACGGTCTGATACAAAACGGGAGGGCGAATGCCCTCCCGTTACGTTATATACTTTCTATATGCTTTTTAAGCGCCTTAAAAGAAGTATCGCTTATATGATGCTCTATACGGCACGCATCCTCGGCGGCGGTTTTTTCATCCACCCCCAAGTTAACAAGAAACTTAGTTATTATGGTATGCTTTTCGTATATATCCGTTGCTATCTGCCTACCTTCCTTAGTAAGCTCTATATATCCGTCCTTAGCCACGGTAATATACCCTTCTGCCTTCAGGATACCCATTGCACGGCTTACGCTGGGCTTTGAATAACCCAGATACTCACCCACGTCTATGGCGCGCACCGCGCCTTTATCAGACAGCACGAGTATCGCTTCCAAATACATCTCGCCCGATTCCTGCACCGACACGTTTATCCCTCCTTTGCTACCAGTAGGATAACATATTTTTTCACCGATTGCAAGTGCTTTATTTTCCCCTTGTAAAAAGTGAAAAGCTGTGATATAATTGCTACCGAGGAGTATTCGGAGGAAATAACAGTGGAAAACAAAGAAAAAAAGAACGGCTTTTTAGGCTTTATAGAGAACGTCTGGTTCTACCATAAATGGCAAATACTCGTAGGTGCTTTGATCATTATGTTTTTAGGCATAGCCACGGTGCAATGCATAGGCAAGGTTAGTCCTGAGATAACGGTGCTTTTTGTGGGAGATATGGATATAGGCGCCGACCGTGAGCAAATCGTTGAGGAATTCGGATACACCGCCACCGATTTGAACGGAAACGGTGAGGTTGATCTGTCCTTTGCCTTTTTCAGCCTTAACGACCCCGACGTGGCAAGCAAGTTCAATACGGAAATAATGGTAGGCGACCACCACGTATATATAGTAAACGACAAGTATTTTGAGAAGTTGCTTATAGGCAACGCATTGGCGCCGCTTAGCGACGTTTTGGGGCACACCCCCGAAAATACCGAGGGCGAAGGCTACGGTATTCGCTTAAAATATTTGGACGTTTCGGAAACCGAGGGATTTGATTCCATCGACCGCAACAGTATTCTGTGCTTCAGATGTAACGGCGACAAACGTGCGGATTATGAAGGCGGCACCGACCTTTACAAAAACAACTTTAAGTTTATAAAAGCTCTGCTTAACTATAAAGGTGACGTTCAGCGCGAAAGCGTAAGCCTTTTGCAGATAGGCAAACAGAGTTTGTATGCCGAAACCGTTTACGAGTTGGAGCATAGCGTGTTTAACATCGGCAAAAAATTTGATGCCGAGCATACCGCCCTTTTGAACTATGAAGAGCTGAAGCTTATCACAAACTCCAAGGGTGTGCTTGAGTTTGGAGAAAGTGAACAAGCGACCGTATCCGAAATATCAAAAGGCAACAAAATTATGGTCGTCAGCGGCGAGGTTTATGAGTATCTAAAGGATAAAAACGCGCTTATAAGCTTTGAAGAGCTTGGTATCAAGCTTGGCGCAGACGGTGAAGAGTACGGCATAAAGCTTTCGGAAATAGCAGACGACAAGGTTACCGACGTGACGGAAACTCCCGGCTTTAAGCATTTGGACGGCGAAATGTATCTGTGCGGTACCGCTGATATTGACGGATACACCGCCGATATGCTGACGTATTTGAGAAAATGGACGGAGGGCTGATATGTTTAAGAAAAAAGTTAATAACTGCCCCGACGAAAACCGCATTTGCGCTTATTGCGAGCATTCCGTTAACTTGGGGGACAGCGGCGCTTGCATCTGCGACGAAAAGGGACTTATAAAAGACGACGGCACCTGCCGCAAATTCAGCCTTGATTTGCTAAAGATAAAACCCAAGGCGTTAAAGCTTACCGACGTTGAAGAGAACAGCTTGCTGTTTAAAGATTGAAGCACAACCACAAACTACCCAACAAAAACGTCTGCCACGGTGTTTAAGCCGTGGCAGACTGTTTTTTGTTTATTCGTTTATTTGGTGCCGAAAAGCCTATCGCCCGCATCGCCGAGACCGGGTACTATATAACAATGGTCGTTAAGCTTTTCATCAAGACTTGCGGTAAATATATCCACGTCGGGATGGTCTTCCTGAATCTTTTTAACGCCCTCGGGCGCAGAAACAAGGCACATAAGCTTTATATTCTTACAGCCCTTATCTTTAAGCATACTGATAGCGTCGGAGGCACTGCCGCCTGTTGCCAACATAGGGTCGCACACTATAACTATACGTTCTTCAATATCCTCGGGCAGTTTGCAATAATACACTACGGGGGTATGTGTATCAGGGTCGCGGTAAAGACCGATATGGCCCACTTTTGCCACGGGGAGAAGGCTTAAAAGCCCATCCACCATGCCCAAGCCTGCCCTGAGGATGGGAACTATTGCAAGCTTTTTGCCTGCGATCTTCTTGCCCACCATAGGCGTAAGAGGCGTTTCTATTTCCACGTCGCACAAAGGAAAATCACGGGTAACCTCATAACCCATAAGCATAGAGATTTCGTCCAATAATCCTCTGAAATCCTTAGCACCCGTATTCTTGTCACGCATAATGGTAAGCTTATGCTGAACGAGAGGGTGATCCACTACAGTAAGTTTTCCCATAACAATGTCTCCTTTGCATTTTTTTATATTATAATACTTTTTTCATCTTTTTACAATACCTATTTACAAAAAAGCAGAAGCTGCATAGTTTTACAGCTTCTGCATTATCGGAATAATTACTGCTTGTTTATAACTTCTCTTCTCTTTATCTTCTTGGTGGTGGTTTTGGGGAACTCCTCATCCCTTAATACCACCTTGGCTATATGCTTATACTGAGGAAGGTCCTTCACTGCCGCAGACACGTCTGCTTTAAACACCGCCTCCGCATTTTTGCCGCCGTCGGGCATATTTTCCTTATCCAAGAAAGCCTCACAGCACAAATCAACCTCTGCACCATTTTCGTCCTTAATGGAGTAAACCACTGCATCTTTTACGTAAGGGATGCCGTAGATATAATTCTCTATTTCCTCGGGGTAAATGTTCTTACCGTTATCAAGGACGATTAGATTCTTCTTTCTGCCCGTTATATAAAGCTTTTCGTTGGTGTAATTACCCAGGTCGCCCGTGTGGAACCAACCGTCTGCAAGCACTTCCGCAGACTGTTCTTCGTCCTTGAAGTAACCCATCATTACCACGTCGCCCTTAACGCATATCTCACCGTTACCGTTCTCGTCACTGCCGTCTATCTTTACCTGAAGGCAAGGAAGGGTTGCGCCTACGGAATTATAATCGTTGTCGTTTGCCTGGTTAACGGAAACGAGAGGAGAGCATTCGGTAATACCGTAGCCGATTTCAAGGTCGATACCTATATTGGTAAAGAATTCAGCCACCTCTGCTCTTACGGGAGCACCGCCGCAAACTATCTGACGAAGCTCACCGCCGAAGTTATCGATGATCTGCTTAAAAAACTTACGGCGAAGGTCAATGCCTATTTTACGAAGACCGTTGCTTAGCTTTATCATCTTCTTTACGAGACCCGCCTTGCCCTTTTCTTCAAGGGCGGCGTTAACGCGCTTATAAAACAGCTCTGCAAACGCGGGAACTACGAAAATATAAACGGGTTTATAAAGGTTAAGGTTGGAAAGAACGGCACGAAGGGATTCGTTTATACAAATACAGTTATGCTTATGAATGGAAACGAGGATGCCTATAACCGCCTCATAAGTATGATGATAAGGCAAAACGGAAAGGCAACGGGTGTTTACGGTTTCAACCATAAGACCGTAATATATTGCGGAACGCAAATTGTGATGGGACAGCATAACGCCCTTGGGGTTGCCCGTGGTACCGGAGGTGTAAACGAGAAGCTTTAGCTCATTATCGGCGGTAATGTTATCCATATACGCGGTATAGCCTTCTTCAGCAAGCTTTTTACCTTCTTCAAGAAGAGTATCGAAGGAAACGGCACCGTCACACTCACCGTCCATGCAAATGATAAGCTTTATCGTAGGGATCTCATCCTTACCGTCAACGAGGGTTTTTACATAGGACTTATCACAGAAAATAACACAGCTTTCACTATGGTTTACGATATTGAACATATCATTTGTGGGCAGGTCTTTATCTATGGGAACGAAAACGTTACCGCCGCAAAGGGTGCTTAAATAGCTTACTATCCATCTATAACTGTTGTTACCTGTGCAAGCAAGGTGATGCCCCTCTACGTAGCCTCTTTTGGCAAGAGCGTTGCCTATATAAAGGGTTTCGTTATAAAATTCCTTACAACCAACGTCGCAAACCTTGCCGTCTTTTTTATACTTAAAAAGAACCTCATCCCCCATTGCCGCAACTGCCTGAAGCATCATATCACGGATAGATTCAATAGGTTGCACTTTGTTATACTTTACTTTTTTAGCCATATCCATACCTCTTCAAAAACTACATTATCTAATTTCAAAAACCATTATACAGAATTATTGCAATCATGTCAATAGTTTTTGATAATATTTTTCTTGTTTTTATTGACTATTTGCGACAGAAGTGGTAGAATAATCGCTAAGGAGTGATGATAATGCCTACGTTAAAGGAAATAGAAGAATACAAGGCGCCCCGTTGGGAAAATCTGCCCGATATTGAATTATATATGGATCAGGTGCTGGTAGTACTGGATAAACAACTTTCCATTTTTAAGCGGGATAAAGACGAAAAGATTATTACCTCGGCTATGATAAATAACTATGTAAAGCAAAAAATAACTCTGCCGCCGGTAAACAAAAAATACACAAGGCATCACCTTGCGTACTTATACGCCGTATGCGCCCTTAAAAGTATAATGGGGCTTTCAGATATTTGTATGGGAATCGGCAGTTTGCTTGAAGGCAGACACACGGCAGAGGTTTTTGATATGTTTTGCGAGGAGCTGGATTTTGCACTTAGCAAAGCCTTTTTTGACGATGATACTCCCCTTCCCCCTGCAGATACCAAGGAAAGTAGGTTGTTACGCGCAGTTACTTCCGCTTGTGCAAACGTATTGTACAGCAGATATTTGGTGGAAACCATGACTGCCAAGGAGCAAGGCGATGGAGAATAAAGGCGTAAAAACCAACGCAATGCGTATGCTGGACAGCGGCAATATAAGCTATAAGCCCTTATATTACGAGTGGAGCGAGGACGACCTATCGGGCACTAAGGTAGCAGAGGAAATCGGCTTGCCCTGCGAGATGGTTTTTAAAACCTTGGTGGCAAAGGGCGACAAAACGGGGTTTTGCGTATTCTGCATCCCCACGGACTGCGAGCTTGATTTGAAAAAGGCGGCCAAGCATAGCGGCAACAAGCGCGTTGAGCTGTTACCCGTAAAGGAGCTTTTAGGGGTTACGGGATATATAAGAGGCGGTTGTTCGCCCGTGGGGATGAAAAAGAGCTTCCCTACCTATTTTGACGAAACCTGTATAGTTTTTGACGAAATAACCGTAAGCGCGGGCGTAAGAGGTTGCCAGCTTTTGATAAACACCGAGAAACTCGTTGAGTTTGTGGGAGGGGTAAAATGTCCTCTTACCATGGAGTAAACGAGTATTTTAAAAAACGGTTTGGTTGTAAGGTGTACAAATTGGCTCTTGACGGCGGATTCACCTGCCCCAACCGCGACGGAACCATGGGCACGAGGGGTTGTATTTTCTGCCTTGACGGAAGCGGTGCTTTTGCGGAGGGTGTATGCCCTACATTGGACGAGCAAATAGAAAAAGCGAAGCTTCGCGTTGCCCGCAAAGCAGGAAAGGATGCTAAGTACATAGCGTATTTTCAGTCCTACACCAACACCTACGCGCCCCTTGAAAGGCTGAAGGCTGTATATACCCCGCTTACACAAAGGGACGATATTGTGGCTATCTCCATAGGCACAAGACCCGATTGCTTACCGGACGAGGTAATAGAATTTCTTAAAGAGTTGAATGGCAAAAAGACCGTATTCGTAGAATTGGGACTGCAAACCATACATCCCGAAACGGCAAGATACATACGGCGCGGTTATGACGTTGAGGCATATAACGACGCCGCGAGGAGGCTTAGCGCCGCCGGAATCGAAGTAGTAACTCATGTTATATTGGGACTGCCCAAAGAAAGCACGGAAATGATGCTTGAAACGGTAGCCCACGCCTGCAAATACGGCAAGGGAATAAAGCTACAGCTTTTACACGTTTTGGAGGGCACGGATTTAGCCGAGGACTATAGAAAAGGCAAGTTCTCGGTAATGAGCCTTGAGGAGTATTCCGCGCTTATAAAGGCCTGTGTGGAAAGCATACCGTCGGACGTAGTTATACACCGTTTAACGGGCGATGGAGATAAAAAGCACTTGATTGCCCCTCTGTGGAGCGCTGATAAAAAGCGCGTTATCAACACGATATACAAAAATTTATTTTAGAGGAGACTTTTATGGATAAAAACTCCCCTTGGATAAAGAATTACCATAATTTCCCCTTCGGTGACGACTATCCTACCGGTACTATATGGGAATGTTTTGATAAATCCGCGGCAGAAGTACCCGATTTCTCCGCCATATCCTATATGGGCAAGGAGTACGGCTATAGCTTCGTTAAAGCCGAGATACTTAATACGGCGAAGGCTTTTACTGCGTTGGGTGTAAAAAAAGGCACGCGGGTGGCGATATGTTTGCCAAACATTCCGCAAGCCGTTTTTTGTCTTTACGCACTCAGCCGAATCGGCGGTATTGCGGCAATGATACATCCGCTGTCTGCGGAAAAAGAGCTTACGGTGCTTCTTAAAGAAGCCGAATGCGACTATTGCGTTATTTTGGATAGCTTCGGCGGTAAGTTTTCCGATGCGGAAAAGACCTTGCCCCATATCAAATATATAGTTACCGACCCTGCGGAGTATTTGGGGTGTTTTAAATCCTACGCATACAAGCTTTTAAAGGCACGAAAGTATCAAAACGACCTACCGAAAAACACGGTCAAGTGGCGAGATTTTATATGTAACGGAAGAAAAACCGAGCTGCCCGCCGTCACTGAAGCTAACCGAGAGTCCGTAGCGCTTATTTTGTTTTCGGGCGGCACCACGGGCGTACCAAAGGGTATTGCTCTGTCTGACTACAACGTAAACGCCATGGCTGTCCAAATCAACATTATTGACCGAAACCATATGAGGAAAGGGCGCACTTTAGCGGCGCTTCCAATATTCCACGGCTTCGGTTTGGGGGTATGTATCCACGCACCGCTTATCAACTGCGGAACCACGGTATTGGTGCCCAAGGTAAATACGGATGAAATATCAAAGCTTTTGGAAACGGTCAACGTGTTCGCGGGGGTGCCCTCTTTATTCGATGCTATCATGCAAAATCGTTACAAGCCAAGCCTGAAAGGACTTTTGGGCATATACAGCGGCGGCGACTGCATGAGCGTGGGAACTAAACGAAGATTCAACGAATATTTAAAAGAACGAGGCTGTACGGCGCAAATCCAAGAGGGTTACGGCGCCACCGAATGCTTTGCCGCAAGCTGTTTGACACCCTATTTTGATTACAGCGAAGAAGGCATAGGCTTTCCTCTGCCCGATACCTATTTTATGATTTGTGAACCTGACAGCCAAGAAGAATTGCCAAGGAATACCGACGGAGAAATCTGCCTGAGAGGCCCCTCCGTTATGCTTGGATATTTAGGGCACGAGGAGGAAACGGCAAAGGTTTTGCGTACCCATTCCGACGGAAACATTTGGCTTCACACCGGAGATATGGGTTATATGGACGATGACGGACGGGTATATTTCCGCCAGCGCATCAAGCGTATGATAGTTACCAACGGCTACAACGTATATCCTGCAAGGGTGGAGGAAATCTTGGAAGCTCATCCAAAGGTTAGGCAGTGTTGCGTTATCGGTGCACCCGACGAACGGAAAGGGCAAAAGGTCAAGGCGTTCGTGGTGCCTCAAGGCGAATGCAACGAAGAAGAGCTGCTGACCGAGCTTAAAGAACACCTTAGAAAGCACGTTGCCAAGTATGCACTTCCCAAGGAAATAGTGTTTTTAAAAGAGTTGCCCAAGACCAAGCTTAACAAAATCGATTATAAAGCGTTGGAATGACCAATAAAAAAATACCACGACAGTGGTATTTTTTTATTGGTCATTTAAAGCTGTCTATCAGACCTACGTCGTATTTTAGGACTTTTGCCGCGTCAAGGCTGTTTACGGAGCCGTCAAAGTTTACGTCACCCGATACGAGCTGTTGTTCGTCAAAGGAAGATATACCCGCATCGTACTTCAATATGGCGGCGGCATCCAAGCTATCGGCAAATCCGTCACCGTTAAGGTCACCGATGCCGTCCTCAGCCGGTCTTTGCAGACCGGGAAGAGAGCTGTCAACATCAGAGCTATCTTCGCCGTTATCGGGGTCTTCAGGCTCCTCGCCTCTTACTTTAACTGTAGTTTCTCCACCGTAGCCGTAAATACGAAGCTCGTCAAGTCTGTCTCCGTAATCAGATTCAAGCACAAGTCCCGACGTTCCCGCAAGGGTTATATCAGCACGATTACCCCAAGGTTTGTCGTAGTTACCGTCTATGGTAAAGGTATAGCTTGCGCCGTTTTCAAATCCCTCAACGGGGGTGAAATAAAGACGAATTTTTATTACGTTATCAGCCTTTACGCCTGTGTTTACCTTATCCGTCAGCATAATAAGGTTAACGTTAAGCTTACCGTCGCCGGCATACGTTTTGCACAAGCCTTTTGCCGCAAACGCCGTCTCTTTATATATGCCGTAGCCCGGAATATACGACTGTTTTTCGTAAGTTGGCCAAGACGTAATCATTTGAGGAGCAACGTCGGTACTGTTACCGTCGCCGTTAAGCTCTTTTCCCGTCTGCCAAAGGGGAATTAACGCATAGCCGTCAAACTGCACGTCGAATTCAACGGAAACCATACCGTAGGGATCTGTAATATTAACTACCGCCACGTCCAAATATATATATTCCGTTCCGTTATAGTAGTCAAGTCCCGAATTGAGAGACAAACTGAAGCTACGGGCAACAAGAGGTGTCGTCGCCGCAAAAGCGGTAGTTGACAAGCCTAAAACCATTATAAGCGATAACAAAAGAGGTATGATCCTTTTCATAAGCTACTCCTCCTTAATTTTGGTGTTAACTTTTAAACTAAAGGGCTGCTGCATCGGCAACAGCCCTATTTGTATCAGTAATTGTAATGATTACGAATTAGCCGTTGTATGCAGCCTTGTCGCAAACGAGAATAACGTCCTTGTGTGCTTTAAGAACGGTGCAAGGTATCTGAGTGGTAATTCTGTCATCCTCTACCATCTTCTTAACAACTGCGTGCTTGTTTGCACCGCTGGCAAGAACGAGGATCTTCTTAGCCTGCATAATAGTTGCAAGACCCATCGTGATAGCCTGTGTGGGAACGTCCTCTTTAGAAGCGAAGAAACGAGCGTTTGCTTCGATAGTATTATCGGTAAGGTTGGTGAGGTGAGTGCCTGCATAAAGCTCTTCCTCGGGTTCGTTAAAGCCTATGTGACCGTTTTGACCTACGCCGAGAACCTGTACGTCGATACCGCCTGCAGCAGCAACGGCTTCATCATAAGCCTTGCCTTCTTCTGCGGGGTCCTTTGCAAGACCGTTGGGCACGTGGGTTCTGCTCTTATCGATATCCACGTGGTCGAAAAGGTTAGCGTTCATAAAATATCTGTAGCTCTGGTCATGGGTGGGAGCTAAAGGATAATACTCGTCAAGATTGTAGCTGGTAACGTCCTTAAAGCTGATTTCGCCCGCTTTGTTCATCTCCTGAAGGCACTTATACATACCAACGGGAGTAGAACCCGTAGCAAGACCTAAAACAGAATCAGCCTTTGCCTTGAGCTGGTCAGCTATAACCTTTGCGCCCTCTTTGGACATTTCCTCATAGCTGTCACATACGATAACTTTAAGCATAATAATTTTCCTCCGAAATATGTATTTTAATTCTTCTTTATTTTATACCAATGTGCGGCTTATGTCAAGCATAAGGCGACAATTTTCAAAAAGAAATTTCAGGTATTGAGGGAATTGCCCCTTCTTTTTCCGTACTGGCGGCGGCTATACGACAGCTTTTATCGGCAAGACGCGCTATATCTTCAACTTCAAGCTTATTCAAAGGCTTACCGCTGTGAAATACTCCTGCCAAGAAACTGCCGAGGAATATGTCCCCCGCCCCCGTGGTGTCAACAGTTTTTGCGGGACAACCGTCTATATTCCCTATTTGTTTTTTAGTGCCGTACATTACCCCTTTTTCACCCAAGGTTATAAGAACAAGCTCTGCGTAATCAAGCAAAAAGCTCATGGCGGAAGATAAGTCACCCGCACCCGAAAGTAACAGCGCCTCGTTTTCCGAAACCTTTAACAAATTCGGCTTTACGGGAATGGACAGACAGGCTTTTACAAAGCAGTCCCTATCGCTCCACAAAAAAGGTCTGTAGTTGGGGTCGAAGCTTATGCTCAACCCCGCTTCTTTTGCCGTTTCCAAGGCGCGGTACAAAGCACTTTTGCAAGGCTCATCCGTTAAGGACAAGCCACCGAAATGGAAATGGCTTGCGTTTTTTATTATATCCGCGTTTACTTCATCCGCGGTAATTGCAACGTCCGCACAACCCGCACGGCAAAAGGCGAAGCCGTTCTCTCCTTCCGTGTTCACCGTAACGAAGGCGTGGGTGGTGGGAAGCTTTTCGTCAACCGCAAAACCTTCAATATCTACGCCGTTTGCTTTAGCGGTGGAAACGAGCAACTCTCCGAAGCAATCCTTGCCCACCTTACCAAGAAACGCACACTTGCAACCTCCCCGCGCGGCACAAACCGCCAAGTTAAAGGGAGCGCCGCCCGCGTTGGCTTTATACAAGCCCTCTCCCGCAGATATAAAGTCTATAAGCGCTTCACCAAACGCAACTATATCGTATTTTTTCTTCACGACCTAATGCCCGCCTCTCTCCTTTTTTGGGTTGACAAATACCTACATTTAGATGTATAATAATTTTTATGGGGGTGTAATTATGAAATTTGACGGAGTGGTTTTTGACCTTGACCACACCTTGTTTGACCGTTATGCCACCATAAGAGCTTTAACGCCTATGTTTTGCCAAATATTCGCGGATAAAATATCCAAGGATTTTAACACCGAGGCTGTCGCCGATTTACTTATCGAGAGTGACAGCAAATATATATACCACGGTTGGAATCGCATATTTGACGAGCTTTGCGAAAAAGGCTTGTTCAATCTGCCGTTACCGCCTTATGAAAGATACAGAGATTGTCTGCTTTTGCTTTTCCAATGCCATGCAGTTGCTTTTCCTTTTACGCATACCGTACTTTCGAATCTTAAAAGCAAAGGGTTTAAGCTTGGGCTTATCACCAACGGAAAAGGGTATATACAGAGAAGAAAGCTTGAACTTTTGGGGATAGAAGGTTATTTTGACCATATAATCGTCTGCGGTGAGTTCGGTGTGCAAAAGCCTGACCGGGCGCCTTTTGACCATATGGCGAATGTGCTTGATATACCCGCGGAAAAGCTTTTGTTTGTAGGAGATAACCCTGTTTGTGACGTTGATGCATCAAGGAACGCAGGATACACTCCCATTGAAATACTTACCGCACAATGCAAAATTCCCGATATAGAACCTGCACAGCTACAGCTAAAAACGGTGGAGGAGCTGCCTGCGCTTATTGACCGTTTGCAGTGCTCTTTGTAAGGAACGGCATATTTTTGATTATATCGCGGCGAGTCACTATTCCTATAAAGGCATCACTGTCATCGGTAACGCAGATGAAGTTCTGTTGCATGGCTTGCTCAAGAAGCTCATCCATGGTTACGTTTATACGAACGGCAGGTCTGAATTCGGGACGAACCAATTCTTTTACGCAATGCCTTTCCTGCTCCTTGACGGAAACGCACTCCTCGTCCACCAGATACCACAAAAAGTCCCCCTCGCTGACGGAGCCTACATAGGTGCCGTCTTCGGCAAGAACCGGTATTGCGGCGTATCCGTGATACCTCATCTTTTCAAGACCTTGTCGAATGGTATTGTTTTCATATATAAAAGCTACGTCTTTTTTTGGTTTTAACAACATAAGTACGTTCATGTACATTCCCCCTTGGTTTAATTATATCATTGATACAGTAAAATTTCAATCAATATTTTAGGAGTAAACGAAATTGATTACCACCATAAGCGACGGCAAGCTTTTTGTCGATATAAACTCTAAAGGTGCAGAGCTTTGGCGAATATACGACAGCGCCGATAACGATTTCCTCTGGTGCGGTGACAGCGCCTTTTGGGGCAGAAGAGCCCCTACCCTATTCCCTATTTGCGGCGGTATGGAGGGCGATGGGTATATATATGAAGGCAAAGAATATTATATGCCTAAGCACGGCTTTTGCCGCGATGCGGAGTTTACACTTGAAGCAGCAGAGTCTGACCGCGCGGTATATTTGATAAGAGATACCGAAGGAACGCAAAAGCTTTATCCGTTCAGCTTTGAATTCAGAATTGAATACGCAATAGAAAACGGTGCATTAAAGGTTATATACAGAGTTAAAAACACGGGAGAAAATACCATGTATTTCTCTGTCGGCTCCCACGAGGCTTATGCCTGTCCCGAGGGTATAGAAGGCTATGACATTGAGTTTGAAAAAAGCGAAAACCTTGAAAGCCTGATTATAGCAGATAACCTTATACAACCGGGTAAGACCGTTATAGGCGAAAACGTAAAGCGTTTAAAGATGGATTACAGATATTTCCAAGTAGATGCACTGTGCTTCCAAAACCTTAGATCCAAGCGTATAAGCCTTATCGGCAAGGACAGACGACTTGACGTAGAGTTTGACGGTTTTGAATACGTGTTGTTATGGACCAAGCCCAACGCGCCGTTTTTATGCATAGAGCTTAACTGCGGTATAGACGATTACGCCGGATGTGACCGCATTTTACAACACAAAAAAGGTAACGCTTGCGTTGAAAGCGGTAAGGAGTTTACTCTGTGCCACAGTATGCGTTTTTCCAAATTCTGATAACAGTATAATACGCAAATATTAAATACACTTAAATTTTTGGAATGTTTTTGGAGGTTATGAATGGAATCAATATACAAACTGAAACGAATAAATCCCATAGCCAAGGTTTTGATAATAGTGGTTATAGGACTTATCATATTCTATCTGCTTTCTTCCCTGTTTTATTCCCAGGCAACGGCAAAAAGAGGTTACGATTCCGACTTAAAAGAGCATATTAAGTATGCAATAGCGGATAAAGGGTATTCCGCCTTATATTCGTTTATGGGCAAGCTTTACGAAATATTCGAAAGCGTTATTTGCATCGCAATTTTAGAAGCGCTGATGGTTATTGCCACCTGGCTGTTGACGGCTAAGTTTATTACCATGGTGGCAAAGGAAACCGACTTTTTTATGGGCGCTTTGTTTGCGCTCCCCATCGTATTCCTATGTGCTATTGCGGTGCCTATTCTGTACCCCAAGTTCTATTCGGGCCAGCTTGTAACACAGCCGTATCACAATATAACCTTTTACGGTATGCGGCTTTTCGCACTTATTGCAATGATGTGCCTTTACAAGGTTTTTGATAATTATCTGCACAAGATAAAGCCTGCGTATTGGATCGCCATAGCATTATCCTTGGCGCTTTCCACCTCCGTTAAACCCAGCTTTTTCTACGGTTTCGCCCTGACGCTTCTTATCTTTTTGATTATCGACTTTTTTAAATCTATATTCAAAAAAGAGTTTAAATTGGGCACCTTGGGACACATAATACTTATGGGCGTTGTGGTTTTTCCATCACTGTACATAATGGCAAAACAGGTAATTCATCTGTTTGGTCCCAAAGAAGTGGCAAGAGCCGCTTCCCAAAGCAGCGGTATTGCCATTGCGTGGGGTAAGCCATTCCTTAAAGCGGGGATCTTTACCAACGTTGCAAGACTCGTTTGCGGTATGACCTTCCCCACGTTGGTAGCCTTTAATAACAGAAAAAAGCTTAACCGTTTTGAAAAGTTTTCGTACCTTATGTTCTTCGTACAAATTTTAGTATTTGCAATGCTTACGGAAACGGGCAAACGCGCCAACCACGGCAATTTCTATTGGGGTGTGTACTCCGCAGGCTTCTTTGCTTTCCTTGCCGCGGTGCCCAGATTTTTGGACAACATAAGGTTGTTCAAAGAAGATAAGAGCAAAAAAGGATATTTGATAGCCGGCTTTATATTACTTATAGCTCATATGATTTGCAGTATTATGTATTTTGCCATGGTACAAAGAGGATACAGTTATTTAATATAACGGCATAGAATTAAAAGAGAAGACTCAAATGAAGCGAGTCTTCTCTTTCAGACCACTGACAAAGGCACAGAGCACGAAAAAGAAAAACAAACAAATATAATGAAGTAGAAAAATAAGGGGGCAAGCCTCCTTATTTTTCTGCATTTTGTTATATTTTTTCGTTCAAAACGAACCTCGGCTCACAGTA
>JAFQHW010000056.1 GCA_017397805.1 Clostridia bacterium
GTTTTTATGTCTTGCGGTGAAGACAACCCGAAAAAACAATTGCCTGCGGAAAGCGGTATTACCTCTGAGGATGTTACGCTTGATGACGGTGGCACCGATGAAACAAGTAGCATTGAACAGAAAGGCTTGTTTATTGACGAAAACGCTTTCCCGGATGATATGTTTAGAGTTTGTGTAACAGAACAAGCGGATTCTGACAAGGACGGCTATTTGTCCGATGATGAAATCAGCGCTCCACTTGATTTAGCTGTTGGGTACAATTTGCCGGAAGGTCAAAGCATAGACAGCCTCAAGGGTATAGAAAATTTTAAAAATCTTCAAGAACTTTCCCTTAGCGGTGTTAATATCGAAAGTCTTGACTTGAGTGAGTTTAAGAATCTTACCGCGTTATCCATACATGATACTCCATTGAAGCAACTTGTTTTAAGCAAGGATGTTTTGAGAACTCTTTATATATCAAACGCTCCTCTTAAAAGTCTCGATGTGAGTGGAAGCGCCAACCTGAGAGAACTCACCTGTGAACAGGCGAAACTTGAGATATTGAACATAAGCGATTGCATACATTTGCAACGGTTGTATTTAAGTGACAACCGTATTAAAAGTTTGGATTTGAGTAATTTTAAATTTTTGAGTTATGTTGACTGTCAGGGCAACGAGATGGAAAGTTTGATTACAACAGGCTGCGACAGTTTGGAAACCCTTTTCTGTGAAAACAATAATCTTACAGAACTTGAGGTTAACCACCTTAAGAATTTAAAGACATTGGGGGTTGCTTTTAATCCGCTGACTGTTTTGGATGTAAGCAAGCTTGAAGGGTTGAAACTTCATTATGGTATGGGATATGATGAATATGAAATCATAGGTGAATATACATATATTGAGTAGAAAGACACGGCAAAGCAATAACCGGAATTTTGAAGGGCGAGTGCATCCTATCTGCAATCGCCCTTTAATGCATTAAAGTGTTGATAGTCAAATTCATAGTCATTCTTTTCGGATATGTCGAGCTCTTGGTTTGACGGCGAGAGGTTTTTGTTGTGTGCAAAGGCTGTGATATCCTGCGGTAAAGATAATTAACAGAACAAAAGAGGGCGGTTTTGGATTTTTGTAAAAAAGTCCGCCGTCCTCTTTTATTTTATCTAAAAGTGTGATATAATGTTATATTGAAGATTTTTGTCATTCACCCAGTTCGTGCAGTTCGCACTTTCCGTAAAAATGACCTGATTCGTCATGAGCCGTTTTTGAGCGATTTTTGAGTAAAAACGGAATATGCGCTTTTGACGAATTTCGCGCCTTTTGAAGCGATACTAAATTTAGAAAAAGGAGGTTTTACCGTGGATAAATTTGAATTGGTGGCTCCCTATGCACCGACAGGAGACCAACCGGAAGCCATTGAAAAATTGACCGAAGGCATCCAAAACGGCTTGAAAGAGCAGGTTTTACTGGGTGTTACGGGTAGCGGTAAGACTTTCACAATGGCAAATATCATCGAGCGTGTAAACCGCCCGACCCTCGTTCTCGCTCACAACAAAACCCTCGCCGCACAGCTTTGCTCTGAATTTCGGGAATTCTTCCCTAACAATGCGGTAGAATATTTTGTTTCCTACTACGATTATTATCAACCCGAAGCGTACGTGCCCGGCAAGGACGTTTACATCGAGAAGGATGCCTCCATAAACGACGAGATAGACAAACTGCGCCACAGCGCCACCAGCTCGCTTTTTGAAAGGCGGGACGTTATTATCGTGTCCAGCGTGTCCTGTATTTTCTCCTTGGGTGACCCCGAGGAATACCAAAAGCAGGTCATTTCCCTGCGCCCCAATATGCAGCTCAGCCGTGACGGCTTGATAAAACGGCTTGTGGCTTTGCAGTATTCCAGAAGCGATATAGGCTTTGAACGCAACAATTTCCGCGTGCGGGGTGACGTGGTGGAGATATTGACCGCCAACAGCGGCAACGAAGCCTTGAGGATAGAATTTTTCGGTGACGAGGTGGACAGACTTACTACCGTGGATACCGTAACGGGCGAGCTGACCGCAAGGCTTAACTATGCGGCGATTTACCCCTCCTCTCACTACGTGACCGACGAGGAAAAGCGCAAAAAGGCGCTTACGGAGATATACGACGAGATGCTTGAGCGAGTGGAGTTTTTTGAATCCCAAGGGAAGCTGATAGAAGCTCAGCGTATAAGAGAGCGCACCCTTTTCGATATGGAGCAGATACGGGAGATAGGCTATTGCAGCGGTGTTGAAAACTACTCCCGCGTGTTGTCGGGCAGAGCGCCCGGCAGCACCCCCTACACGCTTCTTGACTATATGCCCGAGGATTTTTTGCTTTTCGTGGACGAAAGCCACGTTACCATACCTCAGGTAAGGGGTATGAGCGGCGGCGATACCGCAAGAAAGAAGAACCTTATCGATTACGGCTTCCGTTTGCCCTCGGCATACGATAATCGCCCCTTGCGGTTTGAGGAGTTCCTTCAAAAGAAGGGGCAGACCGTGTACGTCAGCGCTACTCCTGCTCAGTTTGAAAAAGAACGGGCAGAACAACGGCGGAGCAGATAATCCGCCCCACGGGTCTGCTTGACCCCTTGGTGGAGGTGCGCCCCGTTGCGGGACAGATAGACGATCTGTTAGGTGAGATACGCCGTTGCACCGATAGGAACGAGAGGGTGCTGGTCACCACTCTTACCAAGAAGATGGCGGAGGATCTTTCCGAGTACCTTTTGAAAAACGGTGTAAAGACCAGATATTTGCACTACGATATAGAAACGATAGAGCGTATTGAGCTTTTGCGTCAGCTCAGAGCAGGGGAATACCACGTGCTTGTGGGCATAAATCTTCTGCGCGAGGGCTTGGACTTGCCCGAAGTATCTCTTATCGGCATACTCGATGCAGATAAAGAGGGATTTTTGCGCTCGGAAATGAGCCTTATACAGACTATAGGCAGAGCCGCAAGAAACGCCAACGGCAGAGTAATAATGTACGCGGACAAGATAACCGGCTCTATGGAACGGGCAATGGCGGAAACGAACCGCCGCCGCCGTAAGCAGGACGAATACAACAAGGCTCACGGCATAGTTCCCAAGACCATAGTTAAGGACATCGCCGCGCCTATAGAGATAACCGTCAAGGGAAGCGGTGAAAAGGGCAAGCTGACGAAAGCTGAGAAGAAACAGCTTATAGAGAAGCTCCAAACAGAGATGAAGCGTGCCGCCAAGAATTTGGACTTCGAAACCGCCGCCGCCCTTCGTGATAAGATTCGCTCTTTAATGTAGCTCTTTAATATAGGAGAAAATATGAACAAGAATTTGACAGTAACGGGTGCAAGAGAAAACAACCTGAAAAATATAGACGTATCCATCCCCAGAGATAAGTTGGTGGTGTTTACGGGCCTGTCGGGAAGCGGAAAGTCCTCCCTTGCCTTCGACACCATTTACGCCGAAGGGCACAGACGGTTCGTAGAATCCCTTTCCTCCTATGCAAGGATGTTTTTGGGACAGCTGGACAAGCCCGACGTGGACGGAATAGAGGGGCTTTCCCCTGCCATATCCATAGACCAAAAAACCACCTCCAAGAATCCGCGCTCCACGGTGGGCACCGTTACTGAGATATACGACTATATCCGTTTGCTTTACGCAAGGGTGGGCGTGCCTCATTGTCCCGTTTGCGGTGAGGAGATAGCAAGGCAGACGGTGGACGAGATAGTGGACAGGATCTGTATGCTGGAGCAAGGAAAGCGCTTTTTGGTGCTTGCGCCGGTAGTAAGGGGCAAAAAGGGTCAGCACGACAAGATTTTGGACAGCGCCTCCCGAAGCGGTTACGTAAGAGTGCGAATCGACGGCTCTATGTACGAGTTTACCGACCGCCCCGAATTGGATAAGAACAAGAAGCACGATATAGATATAGTGGTTGACCGCCTTATAATGCGAGAGGACATAAAAAGCCGATTGACCGACAGTGTGGAAACCGCCGCAAAGCTGGCGGAGGGGATAGTAAGCGTCCTTCCCCTTAACGAGGACGGCAGTGACGGCGAGGAAATGAGCTTCTCTCAAAACTATGCCTGCAAGATCCACGGCATAAGCTTGGGTGAGCTTACGCCCCGTATGTTTTCCTTTAACAACCCCTACGGTGCTTGCGAAAAGTGCGGCGGCTTGGGGGAAAGCTTCGTGCTGTCACCGGATAAGCTTATCCCCGATAAAAGCCGTTCCCTTTATTCGGGCGCGGTGGTATGCAACGGCTTTAAATCCATTAACGCGGGCAGCTATCAGGGGGAGATATATAACCGCTTGGGCAAGTACCACGGCTTTGATATTCACACTCCCATAGAGAACTACAGCGCCGAGGCTTTTGACATCCTTATGTACGGAAACATGGGCGGCAGTAAGGCGCGCCGCCGTGACGTGTATGAGCCGAAGTTTGAAGGCATCATAAACATAATAGACCGCCGTTACAATCAGTGCGGTGACGATTTTTCCCAGCGTGAGTATTACGAGGAGTTTATGGAGAACGTGGTCTGCTCCCGATGCCACGGTAAACGGCTTAAAGACGAAGCCTTGGCGGTAACGGTAGGCGGTCTTAACATAGCGGAGCTTTGCGAGCTTTCCGTAGACAAAGCAAGCGCGTTTTTTAAAGACCTCAAGCTGTCGGGTAAGGATGCGGTCATTGCAAAAGAGATTTTAAAGGAGATAAACTCCCGCCTTTCCTTCCTTCGCAACGTGGGTTTGGATTATCTTACCCTTTCAAGAAAATCCGGCGGACTTTCCGGCGGCGAGGCACAGCGCATCCGCCTTGCCACTCAGATAGGTGCATCCCTTATGGGGGTGCTGTATATACTTGACGAGCCGAGCATAGGTTTGCACCAAAGGGATAACCGCAAGCTTATCGATACCCTCAAGCATTTAAGGGATATAGGAAATACGGTCATAGTGGTAGAACACGATGAGGAAACCATGCTTTCCGCAGATTATATCGTGGATATAGGCCCCGCCGCAGGCGTTCACGGGGGCGAGGTGATATTCTCAGGTACACCCGACGAGCTTAAGAAATGCGAAAAATCCATTACGGGAAAATACCTTTCCGGCGCGATGAAGGTGCATCTGCCCGAAAAACGCCGTAAGGGCAACGGCAAGAGCCTTAAGGTTTTGGGCGCTACGGAAAACAACCTGAAGGATATAGACGTAAGCTTCCCCTTGGGTACGCTGACTTGCGTTACGGGCGTTTCGGGCAGCGGTAAATCCTCCCTTGTAAATTCGGTGCTTTATAACGGCACCGCCAAGGCACTGGGCAGATACACCTTAACCCCGGGTAAGCACAAGGGTATTGAGGGGCTTGAAAATATTGATAAAGTCATAGAGATAGACCAAAGCCCCATAGGGCGCACACCGCGCTCCAATCCTGCCACCTATACGGGCGTGTTCTCGGATATAAGAGCTATTTTTGCTTCCACTCCCGATGCGAAGGCGAGGGGATATACTGACGGACGCTTCTCCTTTAACGTAAAGGGCGGCAGATGCGAGGCTTGCCACGGTGACGGCACCTTGAAGATAGAGATGCACTTTTTGCCCGACGTATACGTAAAATGCGACGTGTGCAAGGGTAAGCGCTATAACCGCGAGACCCTTGAGATAAGATATAAGGGCAAGACCATAAGCGACGTGCTGGAGATGACCGTGGACGAGGGGTGCGAGTTTTTCGAGGCGTACCCTTCCTTAAAGCGCAAGCTTGGGGTTATGAGGGACGTTGGCTTGGGTTACGTAAAGATAGGGCAAAGCTCCACCACCCTTTCGGGGGGCGAGGCGCAAAGAGTCAAGTTGGCTACGGAGCTTTCCAAAAGAAGCACGGGCAAAACCCTTTATATCCTTGACGAGCCTACTACGGGACTTCATACCGACGACGTTAACCGACTTATCGCCATCCTTAACCGTTTGGTGGATGCAGGCAACACCGTAGTGGTAATAGAGCATAATCTTGATTTGATAAAGACGGCGGATTATATTATCGATATGGGTCCCGAAGGCGGTGACGGCGGCGGCACGGTGGTTGTGCAAGGCACACCGGAGCAGGTTGCAAAATGCCCCTCCTCCTATACGGGACACTATCTTAAGGATTATTTGAAATGAGGTAAGATATGAACACCCAAAGAATAAAGCATATTTTGGCAAAAGTGGAAAAACCCGGCAGATATACGGGCGGCGAATACGGCGAGCTTATTAAGGACAAGGAGCAGATGGACGTCCGTATGGCGTTTTGCTTCCCCGATACCTACGAGATAGGTATGTCCAACTTGGGCGTGAAGATCCTTATGAAGTGCCTTAACGATTTGCCTTGGCTGTGGTGCGAGCGTTGCTACGCACCCTGGGACGATATGGAAAAGGAGATGCGCCGTGAGAATATCCCGTTGTACGCGCTGGAAAGCGGCGACAACGTAAGGGATTTTGACGTGGTTGCCTTCACTTTGCAATACGAGCTTTGCTATACCAACGTAGTAAATATGCTGGAGCTTTCGGGCATCCCCATATACGCCAAGGACAGAGATGACGGCTATCCCATAGTAATTGCCGGCGGCGCTTGCGCCTATAATCCCGAACCGATGGCGGATTTTATAGACGTTTTTTCTATCGGAGAGGGCGAGTATGCCTTGGTAGAGCTGGCAGAGCTTTACCGCCAATACAAAAAAGAGGGCAAAAGCAAGGCGGAGTTTTTGCGCGCCGCTTCTAAAATAAAGGGTATGTACGTACCTTCCCTTTACGAAGTAAGCTACGGCGATGACGGCAAGATTGCCTCTTTCGAGCCTAAGTTTGACGACGTGCCCGCAAAAATTGAAAAAACCTTCTTAACGGAGCTTGACGAAGCACCCTTCCCCACAAGCCACGAGATGCCGTACATAGAAACCGTACACGACAGAATGGTGCTTGAGGTCTTCCGCGGCTGTATCAGGGGTTGCCGCTTCTGCCAAGCGGGTATGATCTGCCGTCCCGTAAGGGAGAAGAGCCCCGAAGTCTTGAACGAGCAGGCAAAAGCTCTCTATAAAAACACGGGCTATAACGAAATATCCATGTGCTCTCTGAGCATAAGCGACTATACGGGACTTACGGAGCTTATAGAGAAGCTGCTTTCCTGGACGGAAAAGGAAAAAATAAATCTTTCCTTGCCCTCTATGCGTATAGACAGCTTTTACGGCGAGCTTATGGAAAAGGCGATGAACGTGCGCCAAAGCGGACTGACCTTTGCGCCCGAAGCGGGCACCCAAAGGCTCAGGGACGTTATAAACAAGAACATAGACGAGGAAGAAATAATGGCAGGCTGTGCCGCCGCCTTTGACAGAGGAAGAACGGCGCTTAAGCTTTATTTTATGAACGGTCTGCCTACGGAAACCGACGACGATATAAGAGGGATTGCCACCCTTGCCCAGAAGATAGTTGACCTGTATTACTCCAAAAAGCGCACCAAGGGTAAGGGCGTACAGGTGACGGTAAGCGTTTCCTGCTTGGTGCCCAAGCCCTTTACGCCCTTCCAGTGGATGGGGCAGGACGCCGTAGACGAGCTGAAGCGCAAACAGCTTTTGCTTAAAGAGTGCATAACCACGAGGAAGATAATATACAACTATCACGACAGCGAGGTAAGCTTCCTTGAGGCGGTGTTTGCCCGCGGCGACCGCCGTTTGTCCAAGGCTATTGCTGAGGCGGTAAAGCGCGGACAGCGTTTTGACAGTTGGGACGAGTTCTTCAGCTTTTCCGCTTGGAAAGAGATTTTTGAAGCTACGGGGATAGAGCCTGAGTTTTACGCCAACAGAAGCTTTGGCTTTGACGAGCTTTTACCTTGGGACCATATCGACTGCGGCGTAAGCAAGGAGTTCCTCATAAAAGAGGCGAAAAAGGCCGTAGCCGAGCAGACCACTCCCGACTGCCGCACAAAATGCTCTGCCTGCGGTATGCAAAACAAGGGATGTACTCTTTGCAAAAAAGGAGGCAGCAACTAATGGAACAGATAACCAAATACACCCTCCGCGTTTTTTGGCAAAAAAAGGGTAACGCTAAGTACACATCTCATCTGGATACCCAGCGCACCGTTACCCGCGCGCTGGTAAGAAGCGGATTGCCCCTTTATTACACTCAAGGCTTTAACCCCCATTTAAAGCTGGTTTTCTGCTTGCCCGTATCCATATATCAAGAGGCGCTTTACGATATTTTTGATATAGATATATTAGAGAAGGTGGACGTGGCGGCGGCGGCAGAGGCGCTTAACAAGGCGATGCCCAAGGATATGCCCGTAATAAAGACCGCCTACCCCAAGAAGAAGTTGAAGGATTTGGCATATGCGAGCTACGAGATATATGCGGAAACCAAGCTTACCCCCGCCCAGATAGAGGAAAAATTCAGCGGTGAGGTAGTGGTAGAGAAAAAAAGCAAGAAAAAATGTGCTTTTACCGATATTTCACCTTGGATAAAGGAGCTTAAAGCGGAAGAAGCAGAGGGGGGCGTTTGCATAAAGACCACCTTATCCGCTTCTCCCGACGAATACCTTAACCCCAGATACGTAACCGAGTTCTTGGGTGAGGACGTTTCCTATTCATCCACGGTAAGGACGGCGCTTTTGGATATAAACGGCGCATATTTGGAATAAATTGTCCGTTACCACTTGTAAAAAGCAAAACAATGTTGTATTATAGTATCTGAGGGGGTGTACCCATGAAACAACAAACAGAACAAAAGAATTACGGCTGGGGCACTTGGGCAGGCAAGGCGGTTGCGCTTTGTCTGGTGCTTGCTTTCGTTTTCGGCACTATTGCTTTGTGCCTGTATTATGAAAGGAACCGCGGCTTGCTTTTGAAGACTAACGAAATCATGTCCGCTACCTACAGTGAAGAAAACAACACCGTAACAATGAAGTTTAAAGTCGATAAGAAGGGATACAGCTTCTCCGGCTATGACAGTTATATCAACGACGAGGATGAAAAATCTCATCAGCTCGTGTTAAGGCTGTACGCCTCCATAGTTCCCGACGAGGAATATACCACCGACGAGGAAGGCTTTTACACGCTGGTCATCCCTTGCGACAAGACCGTAAAGACCATAGCACAAGAGGGGGAGGATGAAGTTGTCAGCAACCTTTACAATATCAAAGACTAAAAGATTTGCGGCGGCAACGGTGCTTTTTGCGCTTTTGCTTTGCCTTTTCGGTTGCAAATCCCAAGAGGAACTGCTGGCGGGTGAAAACCTGTCGGGCGGGTACAGCTTTTCCTATCCCGAAAGCTACAGTCTTTTAAGCGAGGGCAGTACCACCGTTTTAAGCGCCGCCGACGTGGGTGGCGGAATCCCTTACGCGGTTATCCGCATAGAGGTTTTTGAAAACGAGGGCGGGAGCGCCGAGGAATATTGGAAGGACGGCATAGAAAGCTTTTCCGCAGTTTACGATAGCTTTGAGGCAGGCAAGGGCGCAAGCTTTGATTTTGAGGGCGGCACCGCCTACGATGCCAACGCTACGGCTACCATAGTGGGTTACACCAATTTGGAAGGGCAGCCTTCCAAGGCAGACGGTAAGGCGATATATACCATCCGTCAGCTGGTCTTCAAAAAGGGCGGCAGTGTTTATACGGTAACGTATATGTCTGCGGAATCCTACGCTTCTCAGTACATTTACGCAATGGACGATATAAAAGGCAGCTTTAAGGCTATAAAAAAGGCTGAAAACACCGTTACCGATAAGGATATGGCGGATTTTAAAGTGCCCGTGCCCGAAGGCTGGAGCCTTGAGACTTCCGAGGCTTATTATACCCTCACCAAGGGTAAGGCGAGCATAACGGCATCCGTTTTCTCTGCCCAAGAGAATAAGACCGCCGTTGATTGCTGGAACAATATTTGCGTGCCCGATTTTGAAGCTGATTTTGCAGGCTACGAGCTTATAAAACTGAACGAAGAAGCTTCTTTGGCGGGGATTTTGGCGGTGGATGCCGAGTATAAGCTTACTGCCGCAAGCGGCAACGTTTATCACTTCCGCCAGAGGATAGCCGTTTATAACGGCGACGTTTACAGCGTGGTACTTACCGCAGACGAAACCGATTATAAGGACTGCGTAAAAGGCTACGAGGCGGTAGTTGAAGGCTTTTTGTACAAATGATGAAGATAATAGCGGTGGTGGGCGCAACCGCCACGGGTAAAAGCGGTCTTTCCGTAAAGCTGGCAAAGGCACTGGACGGCGAGATTATATCCGGCGACTCGGCACAGGTGTACCGCGGGATGGATATAGGTACCGCTAAGATACGCGGGGATGAAATGCAGGGGATCCCCCATCATCTCATAGATATATTGGATATAGAGGAGCCTTTTTCCGCAGGACTTTTTGCTGAGCTTGGGGCAAAGGCGGCAGAGGATATAGTCAGCCGCGGAAAACTGCCCATAATAGCGGGCGGTACGGGACTTTACGTGGATGCCTTGACGGGCAAAAGCAGACTTAGCCCTACTGCGGACAGTGATCCCGCTGTAAGAAACGAGCTTATGGAAAAGGCGAGGGTAGAGGGGGCGCAGTCCCTTCACGCTTACCTTGCTTCCATCGACCCCGCGGCGGCTTCGGAGATACACCCCAACAACGTAAAGCGCGTGGCGCGTGCCATAGAAATATTTTTGGTAACGGGTAAAACCAAAACCGAGCTGAACAGCACTTATACGGCGGAAAGTCCTTATGACAGATTGCTTTTGCTTTTGGACTGCCCCGACAGAGAGCTTTTGTACGACCGCATAGAGGAAAGGGTTGACATAATGCTTGAAGAGGGCTTGGAGGCTGAGGCGTATTCTCTGTGGCAACGGGGTTTGGGTAATACACCCACCGCATCGGCGGCTATAGGGTATAAGGAGCTGTTCCCCTATTTTGAGGGGCAGATATCCTTTGCGGAGGCGGTGGCGCAGATAAAGCAAGCCACCCGCAACTACGCAAAACGGCAGATAACGTATTTTAAGCGCATGGAGGGGTCATACCCCATAGATATAAGGCAGGGCAAGGACACAGTTTACAAAACCGCCTTGGATAAATGCTTTGAGTTTTTGGAAAAATAGGAAAGAGGTGAGATAGCCGTGAAGAAAGCGATAAAACAACTTATAACCGCCGTAATCTCCATAAGCGTTCTGGTTTACGCGGTGTTTCAGTTGTCTCTTACCGTGGGTACGGCTATCGAAACGGAAAACACCTTCTATTCCGTGGTTAACGACATAATCAATACCGAAGCCTATATTTTCAGGGACGAGTCTTTGATCATCCAAAGTGCCGAAGGCGCAAAGAGCTATCTGGCAGAGAACGGCGAAAAGGTGTATTTGGGGCAGGAGCTTTGCGTTACCTATCAGGATTACGACGAGGCGGATACTCAGGAGCGTATAAACGAGATAAACAATCAGCTTTCCGTATTGGAGCAAAGCTACGGCAGTTATTTTGCGGATCTGGGCAGTATTAACGAAAACATCACCGAGTCTATGATGAGCATACTTCAAAGTGTTTCCCAAGGGGATCTGAGGGCGGCAAAGAGGTTTCAAAACAGCTTGCTTATCCAGATGAACCGCCGTCAAGCCACCGTGGAGGAGAACGACGACTTCTTCAGCAACAAAATATCCGAGCTGAAGCGTGAAAAGACCGCCTTGGAGGGCAGTTTGTACGGTGAGAAGGTTTCTACCGGCGCGCCCGCGGCAGGCTATTTCTATACCGAGGTGGACGGGTATGAGAATCTGTTTTCCGCCACCGCGTTGGAAAGCATGACCTTGAAGGATTTCAAGGCTTTGACGGAGAACGACCAACAGCCTGCGGTTATGGGTAACGCCATAGGTAAAATCGCAAAAACCTCCAAGTGGTACATAGCCTTCGTGTGTCAGCGCCGTGAGGCGGCGGGCTTTAAAAAGGGGCAGACCTATACGGTTTCCTTCCCGTATTCGGAAACGGAGCTGGAGATGACTTTGGAGCGCAGCTCAGGCAGTGGCGAAAGCAACGAGATGCTGGTGGTTCTCAGCAGTCATACCCTGCTTTCGGACTTTAATTTTGCAAGAAGGCAGGAGGTTAACGTGATAAAGACCTCCGTAGAGGGACTTAAGGTAAGAACCACGGCTTTAAGGAACGAGGACGGTCAAACGGGTGTTTACGTCCTTTCGGATAACAGAGTAGTCTTCAAAACCGCAGAGGTTTTAAGGGAAAACGGCGGGTTCTATCTGGTGGCACTGCCCGATAGCAGTAACCATACCGTCCGTTCAGCCACAAAGCTGTCATTGCACGATACGGTGATACTTGGCGGCAAGAATTTGTACGTGGGCAAGGTGATACAGTGATGGATGCCAAAAAGGATACGATAAAGGCAAACCTTGAAGGGATAATGGCGGCTCTGCCTAAGGACGTTACTCTTTTGGCGGCAACGAAAACCGTCAGCCCGGAGTATATAAACTACGCCGCATCCTTAGGACTTAGGCTTATGGGCGAAAACCGAGTGAACGAGCTTTTGGAGAAGTACGACGCTATCGATAAAAGCAAGCTTGATATCCACTTTATAGGCGCTTTGCAAAGCAACAAGGTGAAGTATATAATAGACAAGGTTTCCATGATACATTCGGTGGACAGACTTTCACTGGCGGAGGAGATAAGCCGCAGAGCCTTGGCGATAGGTAAGGTCATGCCCGTGCTTGTGGAGGTAAACATAGGCAAAGAGGAAAGCAAAAGCGGAGTTATGCCCGAGGATGTTTTGGGATTCGTAAGGAAAATCTCGGCTTTGAAGGGCATTTCGGTGGAAGGACTTATGGCAATTCCCCCAAAAAGCGAGAATAAAGAAAAAAATATTGAATTTTTACAAAAAATAAAGCAAATATTTATTGACATATCCACTAAAAATGTGGATAATGTTAATATGAGGATTTTATCCGTTGGTATGAGCAACGATTGGAGAGAGGCAATAGAGTGCGGCTCCAATATGGTTCGTATCGGCTCCGGCATTTTCGGAAAAAGGGATTACGGTATCCCACCTCAAGAGAATTAAGAAAGAACGAAATAAAATATACGGAGGAACAAATTATGGCAAATTGGAAATGGGCAGAAAAACTTTTGGGTAAAGAAGAAGCTTACGTAGTAGAGGACGATAACGATTACGTAGAAAACGATTATGAAGCGGTTAATACCCGTCCTGCGGCTCCTGCTGAGGCACCCCGTCAAACAGGCGCTATTTCCAGCGGTGTTTCTTTGGAAATGAAGATAGTTAAGCCTGATAGATTTGAAGACGTTACCACCATCGCAGACCATCTTCTTCAAAGACGTACCGTTGTACTTAATCTTGAAAATACAGGCAAAGAAAATATCAGAAGAATACTTGACTTCCTTTCCGGCACGGTTTACGCTATCGAAGGTAATATGAAGCGTGCCGCTAACTCTACTTACGTTATAAGCCCCAAGAACGTAGACGTTTCTGCTGATATGGCTTTTGAAGAAGCAAAGCCTGCAAATAAAGAGCTTTATTAATCTAAGGTGATAGTTTTTTGATTAGGATTTATTCGTTTATAATCATGTCTGTGGGTGCCGGCCTTTCTCTTATGCAGTTGGCACTTCTGGTACGTGTTGTTTTAAGT
Organism: Clostridia bacterium; assembly: GCA_017397805.1. Classification (GTDB taxonomy): domain Bacteria; phylum Bacillota; class Clostridia; order Oscillospirales; family CAG-382; genus SIG636. Next base: position 13,583 of record JAFQHW010000056.1, read on the forward strand.
GCGTTTACTGATGGAACAGGTCCTATAGCTTCGTTTATTTTTGTATCAACCGAGCCTATTTTGCTTCCCATCAGGCGTTATATGGACAAAAAGGGTATATTGCAAGGCATACCCTTGGATTTTTCCGTCCTTGTGGCGATGATACTGCTTATGTTTCTGTCTATAGTTTTACCGAGCGTTATAGGTTAATTGAAAGGGGATATGTAAAATGCTTGCACCGCACGAGCTTAAAAATAAAGCGTTTAACAAAGCGGTTAGGGGTTATAACCCTACCGAGGTTGATGACCATATTGATTTTTTGATTGAGAAATATACGGAGCTTTACAGAGAGAATACGGAGCTTAACCGTAAGCTGAGAGTTGCCGTTACGAAGTTGGACGAGATAAAGGATGAAGAGGAGTCTATCCGAAGCACCCTTGTTAACGCACAGAAAATGGGCGAGAAGATCATCAAGGACGCCAACGCACAGGCTGATTTGATAACCGGCGCCATCAAGGACCGTTGCGATGCGGTTATTGCCGATTTCAAGCGCCGTATGGTTAGCGAAAAAGAGGATCTTTGGAACATAAGAACTGCGGTTTTGGATTTTAAGACCGAGGTTTTTGAGCTGTACAGAAAACACATCGAAGAGCTTCACAACATCAGCGTTAACAAGATAGAGGATATAGTTCTGCCTAACGAAAACGCTATCGTAGAGAACATTTTCGGTGACGTGGCAGAGGCTGTTAAGAACAACAGCGCCATAGAGGAGCAAGAGGCTGAGAGCGAGAACCTTAACCCCGTTAAAGAAGAGAAAGAGGTGGTTGAGATACCCTCCGTTATTGCGGAACAACCCGTTGCCGACATTATTCCCGATGCGGACGATGTTGACGACGGCGAGGATCAATTCATCAAAAGCCTTGAGAAATTGAAGGACTAATAAGGGCAGCAGTCGTAGCTTTCGGGCATACGGCTGCTTTTCGCCGATTTTATAAGATATTTTTAGAAAATGTGAGGACAGTTGTTTTATGAAAGACTATAAGGATACGCTTAATCTGCCGAGTACGGAGTTCCCCATGAGGGCGAATTTGCCCCAGAAGGAACCCGATATAAAAAAGCATTGGGACGAGATGGGACTTTATGCAGGTCTTATGAAGCGCGGCGAGGGTAAAAAACCCTTCGTTATGCACGACGGCCCTCCCTATGCCAACGGTGATATGCATATAGGTCACGCGCTTAACAAGTGCCTTAAGGATTTCATAACGAAAAGTAAAAACATGATGGGCTATAAGGCGCCCTATATCCACGGCTGGGATACCCACGGTCTGCCTATCGAAAACCAGATGGTTAAAAAACACGGCATCAAGCGCGGCAGTGTTGACGCGGTGGAATTCCGTAAGCTTTGCGAGGGTTTTGCAAGAGAGAACGTGGCAAAGCAGATGTCCCAACAGCAAAGACTTGGTGTTATAGGCGATTGGGAAAACTCTTATCTTACCCTTATCCCTCTTTTTGAGGCGGAGCAGATACGCATTTTCGGCGAGATGCAGAGAAAAGGCTATATCTACAAGGGTTTAAAGCCCGTTTATTGGTGCCCCACCGATGAAACCGCTTTGGCAGAAGCAGAGATAGAGTATGCGGACGACGAGTGTGATTCCATCTACGTAAAGTTTGCGGTAACCGACGACAAGGGCCTTTTCGGCTCCGTTGCAGGTGATGCAAAGGTTTATTTCGTAATATGGACCACCACTACCTGGACTCTTCCCGGCAACGTGGCTATCTGCGTAGGTCCTGACTTTGAGTACGGCTTGTACAAGTGCGGTGACCACTATCTCGTTTTGGCAACGGAGCTTGCTGAAACCGTATCCAAGGTTTGCGGTATAGAGGTAGAGCTTGCGGCAAAGTTCAAGGGCAACGAGCTTGAGTATATCAAGACCGCCCATCCCTTTATTGACAGAGAAAGCCTCGTTATAGTGGGCGACCACGTTACTCTTGAAAGCGGTACCGGCTGTGTACACACCGCACCCGGTCACGGTATGGAGGACTTTGCGGTTTGCCGTAACTATAAGGAGCTGGATATAATCGTGCCCGTTGACTCCAAGGGCAGACTTAACGAGTTGGCAGGCAAATATTGCGGACTCAAGACCGCAGAGGCTAACGTTGAGATTTTGAAGGACATTAAGGAAAGCGGTGCTCTCCTTGCCACTCAGCATATCAGCCATACCTACCCCCATTGCTGGCGTTGTAAGAACCCCGTTATCTTCCGCGCTACCGAGCAGTGGTTCTGCTCCGTGGACGATTTCAAGGACGAAGCACTTAAAGCTATCAAGGACGTTCGTTGGATACCCGGCTGGGGTGAAACGAGAATAGAAAACATGGTTCGTGACAGAGCAGACTGGTGTATTTCCCGTCAGCGTAAATGGGGTGTTCCCATCCCCATCTTCTATTGCGAAGATTGCGGCGAGCCTATTATAAACGAAACTACGGTTGCACGTATTGCTGACGCCTTCGAAAAAGAGGGCAGCAGTGCTTGGTACGCACATACTCCCGAAGAGCTTATCGGCGACATGGCGGTTTGCCCCAAGTGCGGTTGCAAGCATCTTAAGGCAGAGCAGGATATAATGGACGTTTGGTTTGACAGCGGTTCTTCCTACGCCTACGTTCTTGACCATTTTGAAGGTCATTCCTTCCCCGCAGACGTGTATCTTGAGGGTAACGACCAGTACAGAGGTTGGTTCCAGTCCTCTTTGCTTACCTCCGTTGCTACCCGCGGCACCGCCCCCTATAAGACCGTTATAACCCACGGTATGGTTGTGGACGGCGAGGGTAAGAAGATGTCCAAGTCCCTGGGCAACGGTGTTGACCCCTTGCAGGTGTGCAACACCTACGGCGCAGACGTACTGCGTTTGTGGGCGTCCTCCGTTGAATATACGGGCGAGGTAAGAATAAGTCCTGAGATTTTGAAGCAGCTTTCCGAGATATACAGAAAGATAAGGAACACCGTGCGCATCCTTATGGCTAACCTTGGCAGTCCCGATACGGACTTTGACCCCAACCGCCACATGGTAGCATACGAGGATTTGGAAGAGCTTGATAAGTGGGCACTTTCTCGTCTTAACGGTCTTTGCCGCAGAGCCGCAAGTGCCTTCGATAACTACGAGTTCCATAATATCTATCACGATCTGCACAATTTCTGTACCATTGATATGTCCAAGCTTTATATCGACATAACCAAGGACAGACTTTACTGCGAAAACAAGGATAACCCCAAGCGCAGAAGCGCACAGACCGTTATGTATCACGTGCTTTCAAGCCTTATCCGCTTGGTTGCGCCCATCCTCTCCTATACCGCAGAGGAAGCGTGGGGTTATATCTCTCACTTGGACAGCGACGATAAAGAAAGCGTATTTTATAACGATATACCCACCTATAAGGCGGAGTTTGACTTCCCCGAGGCAGAGGCGCGTTATAATGCGATATTTGACGTAAGAGACGACGTAATGAAGGCTTTGGAGCTTGCCCGCGCCGAAAAGCGTATAGGCAAATCCCTTGAAGCGGAAATTACCATCTACGGCAGTGCCGACAACGAAGCCATGAAGCTTTTCCGTCAGTACGGCAACGAGGAGCTTAAGGAGCTGTTTATAGTTTCCAAAGTTATCCTTTCCGAAGACGTTGCGCCCGACGGTGCGTTTACAGAAACCAACAGCGGTATTTCCGTTATGGTTAAGGAAGCCGTAGGCGAGAAGTGCGTTCGTTGCTGGATGTACACCGAAGACGGTGTTACCGATAGCGACGGTCAGCCTCTTTGCAGCCGTTGTAAAAAGGTTACGGAGTAATTTATGAATAAAAAAAAGCTCCTTTGGTATTTGACGGGCGCGTTTATAATCTTGGCAGTGGTCGCCCTTGACCAGATAAGTAAGGAACTGGTTCTTGCTTATCTCAAGGACAAGGAGGCGGTAAGCATTATCCCCGGTGTTGTCAGTCTTGACTGTGTAGAGCCTAATACGGGCATGGCGTGGGGTATGCTTAAGGACCATCGCTGGATATTTATGAGCGTTTCCACCGTGGCAATACTGAGCTTTTCCGCAATATATTTTTGGATCAAGGAACAGCATATTCTCTTCAGGATTTCCGCAGGCTTCGTTATAGGCGGCGGTATCGGGAATATGATAGACCGCCTTTTCCGTCCCAACGGCGGCGTTATCGACTTTATCAGAACGGATTTTATGGATTTCCCCGTTTTCAACGTGGCGGATTCCTTCGTTACCGTCGGCGCGGTCATGTTGCTTGTGTATTTTCTGTTTTTTGACAGCAAGCAGGCAAAACCCATGCTTTTTGATGATAAGAAAAAGACAGAGGTAAAGGGCGATGAGTGAGGGTAAAGAGCTTCTGCTTGACGAGGAACTGTATTTCGTAGCTCAGAATGAGGAGAGGCTTGACGTTTTTGCTTCTCGGTCAGCGGATATAAGCCGTTCCCGCATACAAAGCCTTATCGAAAAAGGGATGGTTACCGTAAACGGTGCCGTTGCTCTGAAGCGCACCAAGCTTAAAGAGGGGGACACGGTGGAGATAAAGCTTCCGCCCCCGGAGGATATAGAAGCAAAACCCCAAAACCTTCCCCTTGACGTAGTTTACGAGGACGAGCATTTGCTGGTGGTAAATAAACCCCAAGGGATGGTGGTGCATCCCGCACCCGGCAACCCCGACGGTACCTTGGTCAACGCGTTGCTTTTCCATTTGCAGGGCAGGCTTTCCTCCATTAACGGCAAGCTTCGCCCCGGCATCGTCCACAGAATAGATAAGGATACGGCAGGACTTTTGATAGTGGCAAAGACCGATGCCGCCCATATATCCTTGGCGGAGCAGATTGCCGCTCATAGCTTCAGCAGATGCTACGAGGCGGTGGTAAGAGGTTGCCCCAAGGAAGAAACGGGCACGGTCAACGCACCAATAGGCAGACACCGTACAGACAGAAAAAAGATGGCGATAGTGGCAGACGGCAGAGAAGCCGTAACCCACTACAGCTTGATACAAAAATATAAGGGCTTCAGCCATTTAAGGCTACAGCTTGAAACGGGTAGAACCCATCAGATCCGCGTGCATATGGCACATATCGGTCACCCCATAGCAGGTGACGGTGTTTACGGCGGAACGGAGATAGCCGCCCTTAAGGGGCAGTGCCTTTTTGCTAAACATATAGGCTTTGTCCATCCCATAAGCGGCAGGTATTTAGAGTTTGAGGCAGAACTACCTGAGTTTTTTAAGAACACTTTAGATTATTTAGATAGAATCAGCAATCTGTAAGAATTGCACACAGCGGAGGATTTTTTATGGAAAATCAGCACATCCTTGCGGAAAGAGCGGCAAAGCTTCGTTATTTAGTTGTAAAGGCTTTGCACGGCGCAGGCTCAGGTCACCCCGGCGGTTCTCTTTCCTCAGCAGACCTTGTAAGCTATTTGTATTTTTACAAGATGAACGCATCTGCCGATAGGGCAAACGACCCCGACAGAGACAGGTTCGTTATGTCCAAGGGGCACGCTTGCCCCGCCCTTTACGCCGCGTTGGCTATGAAGGGTTATTTCCCCGAGGAGGAGCTATGGCAGCTTCGTAAGTTTGGCGGCATGCTTCAGGGTCATCCCGATATGAGAGAGATTCCCGGTGTTGATATGTCTACCGGCTCTTTGGGGCAGGGTATTTCTGCCGCTTGCGGTATCGCACTTGCCGGCAAGGTTGACGGCAGAAGCTACCGTACATATTCCATTTTGGGCGACGGTGAGATCCAGGAAGGTCAGGTGTGGGAGGCGGCTATGTTCGCGGCTCATTATAAGCTCGGCAATCTTACCGCTTTCGTGGATTACAACGGCTTGCAGATCGACGGCGATGTGCACGAGGTTATGAGCCCCGCACCCATCGATAAAAAATTTGAAGCTTTCGGTTGGCACGTTCAGATGATTGACGGCCACGATTTTAATGAGATAGATAAGGCAGTTACTGCCGCTGAGGCTGTTACGGACAAGCCTTCCGTTATAATTTGCCGTACCGTTAAGGGTAAGGGCGTTTCCTTTATGGAAAACAATGCGACTTGGCACGGTAAGGCGCCTAACGCAGAGCAGTATGCGGTTGCGGAGGCAGAGCTTGCCGCCGCCCACGATAAGGCTTTAAAGGAGGTAGAGTGCAAATGAGCAAGGTAGCAACGAGAATGGCTTACGGCGAGGCGCTTTGCGACTTGGGCGATAAGTACGATTTTATAGTTATGGATGCTGACCTTTCCGGCTCTACCCAAACAGGGCAGTTTGCCGCTAAGTTCCCCGACAGATTTTTCAACTGCGGTATAGCAGAGCAGAATATGCTTTCCGTTGCGGCGGGAATCGCTACCACGGGCAAGCCCGTATTCGTATCCTCCTTTGCTATGTTTGCCGTGGGCAGAGCCTACGAGCAGATACGCAACTCCGTATGTTATCCCCGACTTAACGTGAAGATTTGTGCTTCCCACGCAGGCGTTACCGTAGGTGAAGACGGTGCCACCCACCAGTATTGCGAGGACCTGGCAGTGCTTCGCACCATCCCCAACCTTACCATAGTAAGTCCTGCCGATGGGGTTGAAACCTATGCGGCTATGGAAACGGTGCTTAACCATAATGGTCCCGTTTACGTTCGTCTGGGCAGATACGCCGTTCCTACGGTTTTCGAAAAAGAAAATTATAAGTTTGAGCTGGGCAAGGCTGTTCCCATTTGCGATGGTGACGATGCAGTGGTTTTCGCAACGGGCATTATGCTTGCCGCCGCTTTGGAAGCTAAGGATATTCTTGCGGCAGAGGGTATTAACATCTCCGTTGTCAACGTACATACAATAAAGCCTATAGATAAAGAAACGATAATTAAATACGCTAAAAAGACGGGCAGAGTAGTTACCGCAGAGGAGCATACCGTTATCGGCGGTCTTGGCTGTGCGGTGGCAGAGGTGCTTTCCGAAAACGCACCTACTCTTATGAAGCGCGTGGGCGTTAACGACCATTTCGGCACGAGTGCACCTGCAGGCGTGTTGTTGGAGAAGTTCAATCTTAACGCGGCAGGTATAGTTGCCGCTGTTAAGGAGCTTATGTAAGAATTATGGCAGATAAAAAACCGATAATAGCACTTACCCCCTCTTATTATAAGGACTCTCAGGCACAAGCCGTATATATGCGCTACGTCAAGGCTATCGAGCGTGCGGGCGGCGTTCCGCTGGTTATCCCCATGACTGCAGACGAGGGTATTCAAGCTCAAGTGGCGGCTCTTTGCGACGGTGCGTTGTTTACGGGCGGTGACGATATTCACCCCTCCTACTACGGCTGTTGCTTGCACGAGCATTGCGGGGAGCTTACTCCCCTTCGTGACGAGTACGAGTTTGTGTTCGGTAAGCATTTTTTAGCAACGGATAAGCCTTTTTTGGCAATCTGCCGAGGCATTCAGTTTATAAACGTCTTCTACGGCGGTACATTGTATCAGGATCTACCCGCAGAGTATAATAGGGACTCCGTACATCGCCAAGAACGTCCCTACAACGTGCCTTACCATAGCGTAAGCCTTGTAAAGGACGGCAAAATAGCCGCCCTTTGCGGAATGGATACCTTGCAGGTAAACAGTATGCACCACCAATCCATAAAGAAGATAGGCGTGGGTCTGGTGTTGGAGGGTGTTTCACCCGACGGTGTAATAGAAGCGGTTGCGGCTACCGACCGTCCCTACGGTGTGGCGGTTCAATGGCATCCCGAGCACCTTGCCGAGGTGGGCGATGAAGCATCGTTAGCGCTTTTCCAAAGCTTTGTAGATAGTTGTAAAAAGTAAATATAAGGAGCTGTCTCATTAAGACAGCCCCTTTTTCTATCACCTTAAAGCTTGGGCATTACCGCATCCACGTAAGCGGTGTAATAGTGGGTGTAGTTAACGAACCCCGGTGCGGCACCTGACGGCTTCTTAACGAAGCGTATCCGCGCATAGTCCACCGCCACTGATGGAGAACCGCTTACTGAGGAATGGTATGCCGCTAACTGCGCCGCTTGGGTGTAAGCAAGGGCAGAGGGTTCTTCTCCGTTTGCGTAAAGTATGGCGTGGGAGCCGGGGGCGTTCTTTACGTGGAACCATATATCCCCCTTGTCGGCAGAAAAGGTAAGCTCGTCGTTTTGAAGATTGTTTTTGCCCACCCGCAATGTGTAGCCGCCGTCAACGGTATAGCTGAAGGGTTTTGCTTTCAGCTTGGCTTTCCCCTTGCCCTTACTGCGGATATATCCCGCCTTCTCTAACTCTTGTCTCAGGTCGTCAAACTCGCCGTCGCTTTCGGCACGCTTTACCGCATCGGCAACGCTTTCGATATACACAAGTTCCTTCTCCGTTTTCTCAAGCTGGTCGGTCATTGCCACCTCGGCATTTTTAAGCTTGGTATATTTTTTATAGTAAGCTTTTGCGTTGTTAGCGGGACTTTTGCGCTTATCTAAGGCTACCTCGATCTCTTCGCCCGTTTCGTAGTCCATAAGCCGCGCGCCCTCCATACCTTGCTTGAGCATATAAATGCTTGCAATTATGGCGTCGCCTTTGCGCTTGTACTCGTCTTTTTTCTCGCACTCCTTCAGCGATTGCGACTGCAAAGCCGCCTTCTTTTTCACGCGCTCTCTGAGATTGCTGATAAGCTTAAGCAGATCGCTTGAATGGCGGTCGTGCTTTTCTTTTTTGCCCTTTTCCTCAAAATAAGCGCAAAGCAGTGCCGATAGGCCGTCTGCTTTCTCAAGCTTGCAGTCTGCGCCGTATTGACGAAGCTCCGTAAAGGAAAAGGCTATCTGTTCGCCCTTCTCGTCACTTACCACGCAAGGCGCGGTTTCGCCCTCCGTAAGCTGTAAAAATTGGCGGTACAGTGCCTTTTTGTCGGCATCCTCTACGGTTTTCCCCAAGCAGTCGGCTCTGAACGCCGCCTCCCTTGCAATAAGGGGAGAGAAGCACGCGAAGGTCTTGAGCAGAAAATCTCCGCACTCGCGGGTGAGATTGTTTTCGCAAACCGCCAAAAACTCCGCCTCACTTAAGCCGTAGGGCAAAAGCTTATCCTGCTTGGGCGGTGCCTCGTAGGGCAGTCCCACAAGAATAGTACGGGCAGAAAAGGTCAGGTCTGTAAGGAACAGCGCGCCCAGCACGCGGTCCTTGTCCGTGTCGCTTATAAGCAAATTGCTGTACTTACCCATAAGCTCCGCGTAGATCCTGCGGTGGCAGGGGTAGCCCAACTCGTCCTTGCTTTCCACGTCTATGCACACTATGCGTTCACCCTTGGGAGCGAACACGTCGGTTACTCTGCCGTTTTGCAAATGCTTCCTCATAAGCATACAAAAGGACGTGGGGATAGGGTTTTGAGGGGGAACCTCGTCGCAAAGGCAAGCCCTTGCATTCTTTCGGGATGCGGAAAGAAGCAGATTATACTTCTGCCCGCCGCCGTAAAGCTTCAGGGTGATCTCCTCGTCACCCGTTTGGTTTATCTTTTCTATTTTTGCCCCAATGAGGGCATTTTTTAATTCTTTTGCCAAGTGATGGCAAAAAAGTCCGTCTATAGCCACGCTATGCGCTCCTTAAAAATTATCGTCAAAATAAACTATTTTAAGCTCAGGGAAACGCTCCTTAAGCATTTCAGCCAAGGAAGGAAGCACCACAACCTCCGTACGGTAATGAGTGGCGCACACTAAGTTGATGCCCAGATCCCGTCCGTCAATAAAGGTGGAGTGTGCAAGCTCACCCGTCAAAAAGGTATCCGCTCCGGTAGCGTAGGCATCGTAAAAAGAGCCTTTACCGCTGCCGCCAACCACCGCAACGCGGTATACCTTGCCGTTGGCGTTAACGCCGGTTACCGCCTTGGTGTTAAGCACCTTGCCCACAAGTACAGTGAATTCCTCGTAGCTCATGGGTGCCTTCAGATGCCCTACTCTGCCAAGACCTCCGTCAAAGGTACCCTCTATCTCTATACCCATAAGAGCACAAATGGTATCGTTAACACCGCTTTCAATGGAATCAAGCCTTGTGTGGTAGCCTGCCAAAGCAATATCTGCCTTCGCCGCCGCTAATATTCGTTTGCCCACCGCATCCGTATCTCTCAGAGAATACAAGGGTGAAAAGATGGCGGGATGATGGCACAGCAACAGAGAGGCACCCTCGTTCTTCGCAAACTCAATGGATCTAAGGGTTACGTCCAGCGCCATAACCACGGTTGTAACTTCCTTCTCGCTGTCGGGGATAAGGGCAAACCCATCGTTATCACCGGGCATGGAAAGGCTTTTTGGTATCCGTTCTTCCAAAAACTTTTGTATATCTTTAATTTTAGCCATAATAGTCACCTCACAGTAATTATACAACTTGATTTTATTTTTGTCAACGGCGACAGAGGCTGACAAAAAACACGCGACGCGGGTAGTAAAATCTATTTCGAAAGGAATGAAGCGTTTATGATATTAACGGAAAACCTAAAGGACGGCACGCTTACCGTCTGCCTGAAGGGCGAAATGGACCATCACGGCGCGGCGGCGGTAAGACAAGACGTGGACGAGCTTATTATAAGAAGCAAGCCGAAAAAGGCAGTCCTCGTGCTAAGTGATATAAACTTTTGCGATTCCTCCGGCTTGGGGCTTATCATGGGCAGATATAAAACCGCCGTGAGGGTGGGTGCGACGCTTTCCGTAATGGACCCGTCGCCGCCCGTGGAAAGAATGATTAAGCTTGCAGGGATGGACAAGCTTATTAAAATTGAAAGGAGCGCGAGAGCATGAGCGCCGTTAAAGAAAGAAGAAAAACGAAAAAGGCGTTGGAAAGCTTTACCGCAACCTTCGCCGCAAAAAGCAGTAACGAGGGGTTTGCAAGAGCTATGGCGGCATCCTTTGCCGCAAGGCTTGACCCTACGGTGGAGGAGCTTGCGGATATAAAGACCGCATTGTCGGAGGCGGTTACCAACTGCGTAGTTCACGCTTACAAAAACAGCCGCGGTAACGGCGAGATACGCATTAAAGGCTCGATTTTTGAGGACGGCAGAATAGTTTTTGAGATAAAGGACAAGGGGTGCGGCATGGAGGACGTGGAAAAATGCCTTCAACCCTTGTATACCTGTGACCCCGAAGGGGAGCGCAGCGGCATGGGCTTTACGGTGATGGAAAGCTTTTGCGACGGTCTTAAGGTGCGCTCTAAGCCGGGGAAGGGCACTACCGTAGTGCTTACCAAAAAAATAGGTCGTGGGGATATATGAACGACGAAAAGCTTATAACCGCCGCCGCCGAGGGTGACGGCAACGCTCTTGCCCTTTTGGTGGAGGAAAACATGGGGCTTGTTAAAAGCATTGCTATACGATTCAGGGACAGAGGCACCGAGATGGAGGACCTGGTTCAGATAGGCACCATAGGTCTTATAAAAGCCATAAGAGGATTTGACACGGGGTTCGGCACCAAGCTTTCCACCTACGCGGTTCCTCTTATAATGGGTGAAATAAAAAAATATCTGCGTGATGACGGAATGCTGAAGGTAAGCCGTGAGCTTAAAAGGAAGGGTGCGCTTCTGTGCAAAGAACGGCAGAAGATGATTACCCAAACGGGGGAGGAACCCCATATATCGCGGTTGGCTCAGGTAAGCGGTATGACGGTGGAGGAGGCGGCTTGTGCCTTGTCTGCCGCCGCACCCGTTGGCTCCTTGTACGATGCGGGTGAGGGAGAGCGCTCCCCCGAAGAAACCTTGTGGACGGATAACGTGGCAGTCTTCAGCGAAAGCCTCGCTTTAAGGCAGGCGGTAACCGCACTGCCCGACGAGGACAGAAAAATAGTGATTTTGCGGTATTACAAGGGACTTTCTCAAACGGATACCGCAAAATGTCTGAACTTGACTCAAGTGAAGATCTCAAGACGGGAGAAGAAAATAATGGAGAAGCTGAAGCAAGCGCTGAGTTAACGCTACGGTATCCTTTGATGTGCAAAATGCTAAAAAATCAGCGGTTAATACAACGAAACGTCGTGCCTTTTTGCTGTTTCTTCCAAAAAAACCTTTAAACGGATAAATTAATTTTTGCTTAATGTTGAGGTTTTATAAATGTATATGTAATTTTGTAAAAAGGAGATGCTTCTATGAAACACGCAAAAAGAGCACTGTCGCTCTTGCTTTGCCTTTTGATCGTATTTGCCACCTTCGTAGTGTCAATGCCTACCGGGGCGGTGGATCTTTCAAACGAATACCGTTTGATTACCAACGGAACCTACGTTTATAACGTTCCCTTGGGTGTTACGGCGGCAGAGTTGATGGCTACCGTATATAACACGGCAGTTTTAAAGACTTCTGACGGTACCGTTGTAGATAAAAACTCCGATGCCGTTATCTGTACAGGTATGACTTTAAGCTATACCTACGTAGAATATATCCTTGCCGTTAACGGCGACCTTAACGGTGACGGACTTTGTTCTTCTACCGACTTTTTACAGCTTGAAAAAGCGGTTTCCGGCGCAGCCATCCCCGAAAGCGCCACCTTTGCAGGGGACGTAGACGCGGACGGACTTATTACCGCTACCGATTTGCTTATCTCCGAAAAAGCAATTACCGGCGGCGGCAGCCTTGACGGTAACTGCTACCTTACGGATGAAGAAAAGCAGAACATAGTGCTTACCGAGCCCGGTGCTATCGAGCTTGAGGACGGCGGCGCCATCAACTTCAACGGCACCAAGATAACCACTAGCGGTGCGGGCGTTTCCGTTGTGGATAACTACGCTTACATTACCGCCCCCGGTGAATACACCGTTACGGGTAGCGGTACTGACAGCTACGTAAGAGTTAACGCAGGTCTTGAGGACCACGTAAGCCTTACTCTCTCGGGAGTAACTCTCAGCAACTCCACGGGCCCCGCTATATTCTTCGAGCAGTGCAAGCACGCTTATATTAAGCTTGCGGACGGCACTACCAGCACCTTGTCTGACGGCACCACCACTACCTTGACCGATAAGGGCGCAATCTTCGCAAACGATACTTTGGATATTATGGGAACGGGCTCTCTCGTTGTTACGGGCAATAAACAGCATGCTATAGCCTCCGATGATGACATAGTTATAGCCGATGCTAACGTTACCGTTAAGAGCGCGGTTAAGGATGCGTTCCACGCTAACGATGATATAACCGTTCTCAGCGGTTCCGTTACCGTTACTACTGCAGGTTCCGACGCTTTGGAAAGCGAAGGCACCATTAACGTAAACGGCGGTTCTCTTACCCTTTCCTGCCCCGCCGGTACTGCATTGAAGGCGGGCACCGTTTATACCTCTACCGCAGGTAATATCAATATATACAACGCGGCTGACGGTATAAAGGGCGGTACCGAGCTTAACGTTGACGGCGGTACCTATACCGTAAACGTTACAGATAACGCTTTCAAGGGCACCGTTACCACCAACGTTAACGACGGTAACATTAAGGTCGTTGCTTCCGATACGGGTATTAAGGGTGATACACAGCTTAATATCAACGGCGGTACGATAAATATTACTTGCTCTAACAACGCACTCAAGAGCGATTTCGAAACCAACGTTAAGGGCGGTGACCTTACCATCAACTCTACGGGTGACGGTATTAAGGCAAGCTCCGTTGACGCTACTCAGGTAGCGGGCGAGGTTCGCACCACCTTCACCTACGACAGCCTTAACGGCAGTGTTTCCACCAGCGGCTGTTATATCCACAACGGCAGTACCGTAAACAACACGGCAGTATATTGGTTCGTTGCTTTGGCATCCTCCAACGGCGACGGCACCTACACCGTAAAGAGCACCTTGGCAAACGGTGTGGCAAAGACCTTCACCACCACCTCTACGGATATTGCAGTGCTTGCACATCAGGATAACTCCAACTACGCTTCCGCTTGTATGATTCAGGTGGGCGACGTTATATCCTACAACACATCTACAAGACTCATTACCGTAACCACCTCTGCCGCAAACGTTGGTACCGTTAATATTACCGGCGGCAACCAGTACATCTCCGCGGCATACGATGCTGTTGAAGCGGGCGAAAACGTTTATATCAACAACACCGATGCGGGACGCACCTCCAACACGGGCATCGGCAGCGGCAGTTATAATATGTACGTAGTATGCGGCGGCGGTGCTTCTTCTACAAGCATTGATACCGCAACCTACAGCTACAAGGCTATTAAGTCCGATAACAATATCATTATCGACAATATCAAGCTTTACGCTTCCACCCCCGAAGATACCATTAAGTCCGACGTTTACGTGGAGATCAACGGCGGTACCATGGATATCTACAGCGGTCGTGACGGTATATCCGCAACCGATTGCTTGTGCCTCAACGGCGGTAACGTAACCGTTAAGACCAAGAACGGTTATTCTACAAGCCTCTCTTCTTCCGATACCAACTCCTATAAGGCACTTAAGGGTACGGGCTCCATCATCGTAAGCGGCGGTACCTATAACCTTAATTGCCCCGATGATGCAGTTCATTCCAACGGTCCTTGTACCATAAGCGGCGGCAACTTCTCCATCTACACGGGCGACGATGCCTTCCATTCCGATACAACTATGACCATCAATGGCGGCACCACCGTCGTACACAACAGCTACGAGGGCGTAGAAGGTCTTAACGTTTATATCAGCGCAGGCAGCGTTATTATCAACTCCTCTGATGACGGTGTTAACGCGGCAGGCGGCGCAGACGGCAGTGGCGCGGGCGGTATGAGACCCGGTCGTCCCGGCAGCAGCTCCAGCTCCGGCAACTATTCCATTAACTTCAGCGGTACAGCCTTCGTTTGGATGAACACCACCGGTGACGGTGCAGACTCCAACGGCGCTTGGAATATGTCCGGCGGTACCGTAATAATCCAGCAAAGCCAGACCAACGATAACAGTGGCGTTGACTCTGACGGTACTGTTACCATCTCCGGAGGCTTGCTTATAGTTTGTGACTGCAACGGCGGTATGGAAAGCCTTACTGCTTCCAACTTCACTCAGTACGGCGTTCGCGGTACCTATACCGGCTCTGCCAATACCTTGATAGGTCTTACCAATTCCTCAGGCAGTCTTATATTCGCTTATAAGCCTACCGTATCTTATAAGAGAATCATTATCTCCAGTCCTCAGTTCTCCTCCGGTTCTACCTATAATCTCTATACCGGCGGCAGCTGTTCGGGCACCGTAACTCAGGGCCTGTACACAAGCGGCACCTATTCTTCCGGCACGTTGAAGAAGAGCTTCAGCATCTCCTCCTCCAAGCTCACCACCTTCAGCGCATAAAACGATAGTTGTTTAGAACTAAACTCCCCCAAAAAGCTAAGGCTTCTTGGGGCAAGCTGATGACAAGCCTTGTCATCAGCTTGGCAGAGTGCTGAGAAAGGATACAGACGGAACGAACCGAGGCGAGAACTGTTATGCCACCCCATTACTCACTTCGTTCGTAACGGGGACCCCGAACGGTACTGTGAGCCGAGGTTCGTTTTGAACGAAAAAATATAAAAAATCGCAGAAAAGTCGGGGGGATGCATCCCCCCGACTTTTCCACGTCGATGTAATTGCTATTTCTTTTTTTCGTGTTCTGTGCCTTTGTCAGCGGTCTGACCCAAGAAGCGAAGGCTTCTTGGGGGATTTTTATCATCCCGTGCCGTTCTGTATCATCCCGTCCAAACTTTAATAAACTTGCGAATATCCATTGACAAAACCGAACAAATGTTCTATAATACCAACAACCGAATACGCTACGCGCACCGTTGGAGCCTACGCCTTTGGAAGGAAGGTAAGAAGGCTTCTTTATTGCAGGACTCCGTTTACGGAGAAAGATGATGAATATTTTTGGAAAGGAACGTTAATGGATTTTCGCGTTTTTTCAACTCAGCTTTTAGAAAACAAGCGCCGCATGGAGGTGGCGTTCGTCAACCTAAGTGACGAAATAATTATGCTGGAGGAGGCAAAAACCTCCGTGGCGACGGGCAACTGTAACGGTGCGCCCGTAAGCGGAAGCGGCTGTAACCGTTATGAGGAACGGTTGGTCAAGCTTATTGATCTGTGTGACGAGCTGCGGGCACGCAAGAAGAATATCGAAACCAATTTGGAATGTATAAACAGAGGGCTTTCCGCCCTTAACGAATACGAAAAGGACTTGCTTAACAGCTTTTACGTGTTTGGCGGCAAGGGAGTAGCGGACAAGCTGATGAGCCGTTATCACAAGGAGCGCTCTACCGTTTACAGAGATAAGGATAGGGCTTTGAATCATTTTACTCAAACCTTATATGGATTTGAGAACGTAAAAAAAGGCTGAACCGCAAAAAAAAGAACCTTTTCAGAAGCAAGGTAAAAACTCGAAGACCGAGTTTTATCAATTAATTTATATTTTTTTGCTATGAACAAAAACCGCCCCGGACGTACCTTTGTACGCCTAACGGGTGGTTTTGTGTCCTTATGTTGCCTACGGCAACGAGAAAAAGCAGAAAAACGGATGCACGAAGATTTCGGCATCCGTTTTTTTATAACTTGCATCTTTAATTAACGTATCTGCAGGCGGCAAGGGCGGCAGTTGCGCCGTCAGCCACGGCGGTGGTTATTTGCCTTACGGTCTTCGTGCGGCAATCGCCTGCTACGAAAAGTCCTTCCGTAGCTGTAAGGCATCCCTCGTCAGCCGCTATATAGCCGTTGTCAAGGGCGCAAAGCTTCTCAAAAATTCCGTTTTCGGGCACAAGTCCTATGGCAATGAACATGCCGTCAAGTACAAGCTCTCTTTCCGTGCCGTCCACGTCCAAAACGATGCTTTTCAGGCTTTCGTCCGCTTTTAGCTCCTTTACCGCGGCGTTATATATAACCTCTATATTTTCTTTAGCCTCTATCGCTTCGCAAAGCTTACCTTCCCCCGTAAGGAACGCTAAGTTTTGCACCACGTAGACTTTTTTGGAGGTTTCAGCCAACAGCAAGGCCTCTTGTAAAGCGGAATTGCCGCCACCGATAACAGCAACGGTTCCGTCGGCGTAAAACGCACCGTCGCAGACCGCACAAAAGCCTACGCCTTTGCCGATAAGCTCTTCCTCACCCTCAAGGCCCAACAGCCTGTGTTTAACGCCTACGGCGATAATTACAGCCTTAGAACTATGGCTTCCGCAGTCGGTAGTTACGGTGAAGGCACCGTCGCTCTTTTCCACGGCGGTAACGGTCTCCATTTCAATATCGGCACCCTGGGCAAGAACCTGCTCGGTAAGCTTATCCGCAAACTCCGCACCCGACATTTGCAAAAAGCCGGGATAGTTCTCTATCTTCGGGGAGTAGGTTACCTGCCCCCCGAAAGTGCCTTTTTCCAATACCAAAACGCTTTTGCCGCCGCGCAGTGCGTAAAGCGCCGCTGTAAGTCCCGCGGGGCCTGCACCGATAACAATTATATCATGCATTACAAAACTCTCTTTCCGTCAAAAAGGCTTATCTGCTTGCTATAAACTCCTTAACGCCCGTAAGGTCAGCATATATGCCGCCCTTTGCGCCGGTTACCACCAAGGTGGGCGCTTGTTTAAGTCCGTAGGATGCGGCAAGCTCCTTGTTGTCCTCAACGAACAGCTTCTCGTAAGCGATTCCCTTCTTCTCAAGCTCGCTAACGGCTATCTTGCACTTGGGGCAGGTCTTGGTAGCAAAAAGCAGTACCTTTTCTTCTTCGTCCTTGCTTTCACAGCAGCAACAGCCTTTTTCTTCTTCAATATTTATCGCGTGGCTGTTCTTCAGAACGGAATTGTCAATATCGTAAACCAATCTGTCTTTATATTCCTGTGTCTTACCGTCGTTCCAGTTCTGAACGGGGCGGTAATAGCCGGTAATACGGCTGTAAACCTCGGTTTGTTCACCGCATTCGGGGCAAATGGCTTGTTCGCCAACCAGATAACCGTGGTTTGCACAAACGGAATAGGTGGGGGAAAGGGTGTAATAGGGCAGACGGTAGTTTTCCGCAATCTTTCTCACCAAGTTTGCCGCCGCCTTCCAATCGGGAAGCTTCTCGCCTAAGAAGGTGTGGAATACGGTGCCCGAAGTGTAAAGGGTCTGCAACTCGTCCTGGATGTCAAGTGCATCGAAAACGTCTGCGGTGTAGCCTACGGGCAAGTGGCTGGAGTTGGTGTAGTAAGGAGTATCGCCCTCTTCCTTAGCGGCAGTCTTTATGCCGGGGAAGCGCTTAACGTCGTGCTTTGCCAAACGGTAAGAGGTTGACTCAGCAGGGGTAGCCTCCAAGTTGTAAAGGTCGCCGTAAAGCTCCTGATAGTCGGAAAGGCGCTCTCTCATATGGTTAAGCACGTCTTTTGTAAACTCTTGTGTTGCCTTGTCGGTCATATCGCCGCCAAGCCAACGGGCGTTAAGGCCAACCTCGTTCATACCAACCAGACCGATGGTGCTGAAGTGGTTATCAAAGCTGCCCAAATAACGCTTGGTATAGGGGTAAAGACCTTCCTGCATAAGCTTGGCAATAACCGTGCGCTTGATCTTTAAGCTTCTTGCAGCAATATCCATAAGCTTGTCAAGCCGCTTGTAGAAATCTGCCTTATCCTGTGCGAGATAAGCAATGCGAGGCATATTGATGGTAACAACGCCAACGGAACCGGTGCTCTCACCGCTGCCGAAGAAGCCGCCGCTCTTTTTTCTCAGCTCTCTCAGGTCAAGGCGCAAACGACAGCACATACTGCGCACGTCGGAAGGCTCCATATCGCTGTTGATGTAGTTGGAGAAATAGGGCGTGCCGTACTTGGAGGTCATCTCGAACAACAGACGGTTGTTCTGGGTATCGGACCAATCAAAATCACGGGTGATGGAGTAGGTAGGGATGGGATACTGGAATCCTCTGCCGTTAGCGTCGCCTTCTATCATGGTCTCGATAAAGGCGCGGTTTACCATATCCATCTCTTCCTTACAGTCGCCGTAAGTAAAGTCCATATCCTTGCCGCCTACTATAGCGGGTACGTCCTTCAAGTCTGCGGGAACTGTCCAGTCCAAGGTGATGTTGGAGAAGGGTGCCTGAGTACCCCAACGGCTGGGAGTATTAACACCGAAGACGAAGCTTTCTATGAACTTCTTCGTCTGCTCGTAGCTCAGGTTATCCACCTTAACGAAGGGTGCCAGATAGGTATCGAAGGAGGAGAATGCCTGTGCGCCCGCCCACTCGTTCTGCATAATACCCAAGAAGTTTACCATCTGGTTACAAAGGGTTGCAAGATGGCTTGCGGGGGCGGAGGTTATCTTGCCTCTGACACCGCCGAGACCTTCCTTAATGAGCTGTTTAAGAGACCAGCCTGCACAGTAGCCGGTAAGCATGGAAAGGTCGTGCAGATGAATATCTGCGTTTCTGTGTGCGTTGGCTATCTCGTCATCGTATATCTCGGAAAGCCAGTAGTTAGCGGTAATTGCGCCGCTGTTGCTGAGGATAAGACCGCCTACGGAGAAGGTAACTGTGCTGTTCTCCTTAACTCGCCAGTCGTTTATCTTCAGATAGTTGTCAACTACCTTCTTATAGTCGAGAATGGTGTTATCGATATTACGAAGCTTTTCGTGCTGACGGCGGTAAAGAATATAAGCCTTTGCCACCTCGGCATAGCCTGCCTGAACGAGGACGGACTCAACACTGTCCTGAATATCCTCAACGGTGATAACGCCGTCCTTTATCTTGCTCTGATAATCGGCGGTAACTTTAAGTGCCAAGAAATCAATGGTATCTCTGTTGTAATTAGCTTCCTTAGCGTCAAACGCTTTGGCAATAGCGGCGGTGATCTTGCTAAGCTCAAAATCAACTATCTTGCCGTTTCTCTTTTGTACCTGATACATAACCTGTCCTCCATATATATACGTTTAATTATAAACAATCGGGCTTCGGGTAACAGAATAACATAAATATATCCGCTTGTCAATAGGCAAACACAATATATTGATATATTTTTTATTCCCCTACACATTTTATTGTGGGAGAAATTACAGCCCTCTGAGGCTTACAGAAGGGTTGTTTTCCTTTAATTTTTCTGCAAAAGTCCTCATTTCATCGGGGGAAAAGGGTAAAAGTCCTTCGCCCAAAATATCACCGGAATCCGTAAATTGCTGTAAAAACCAAGGCTCGTCAGGCGCAATAAGCTTGCCCAAAGCCTCAAGATTTTCCAAGCTGTGCAAGGGTTTTACCACCGTGGTGCGGTATTCGTAGGGCACCTTGCCCGCCCTCAAAATTTCCATGGTTTTAGCGATCACTTCGAAATCAAAGCCTTCTATGCCCACGGTCTTCCCATAAAGCTCAGGGGAGTTTTTAAGATCTACTGCTACGTAATCAATCAGTCCTTCTTCCAAAAGGGCACACAATATATTGGGGTACGTGCCGTTAGTGTCCAACTTTATTTTGTAGCCGATTTGGCGCAGTTCTTTTATAAACTCTCCGATATTCGGCTGCAGCAACGGCTCGCCGCCGCTTATGCAAACACCGTCAAGCAGACCTGCGCGTTTTTTAAAAAAGCTCCAAAGCTCCTCTTTATCCATCGTCGGTGCGCGCCCCTTCACCAAGGAGGCGTTGTGGCAAAAGGGGCAACGCAAATTACACCCGCCCGTAAACACGGTGCAAGCGGTGTGTTCTGGAAAATCCAACAACGTAAGTTTTTGCAAACCGCAAATATTCATAAAATCAAGCCTCCTTGAAACACAATATATTGTGTCAAAAAATAGTCATTACACAAAATATTATACACAACTTTTGCTCTTTGTCAAGAGGTAAACATATTTTTTATATCCGTGCATAGTAATTAAAATGATGAAGGGGGCGATGGCAATTAAAAAAACAATGGGCAAAATGGCAGTGGCGGCGGGTGTTTTAACCCTTATATCCTTTGCCCTGAGGGGCATGGGAATGCTGTTCAGGGTGTATCTTTCGCGGGAGATGGGAAGCAGCGGCTTGGGACTTTATCAGCTTATAATGTCCGTATATTCCACCTTTGCCACCTTCGCTACTGCAGGCTTTACCGTATCGGTATCCCGTTTGGCGGCTGAAAAATTAGAGAGCGAAGAAGGCAAAAGCGGTGCGGTCAGGGTGCTTTCGGCATCCTCGGCTTTGGCACTTTTAATGGGTGGACTTGCAGCGGCGGTACTATATATAGGGGCGCACCCCTTGGCAAAAGAAGTGATAGGGGATGAAAACACCGCCCTTTCCTTGAGGGTTTTGGCGCTTTCCATGCCGTTTATGGCGCTTTCTGCCTGTATTAAAGGCTATTTTACCGCGGTTGGGCAGATATACAAGCCTTCCGTGGCATCCCTTTTCGAGCAATGTACCAAGATAATAATAACGGTACTTACCGTAAACTCTCTGATGGGGGAAGGCACATCCTACGAATTGTGCCGTGCCGTAGTGGCGGGGGTAACCGCCGGCGAATGCTTTTCCTATATCTTTCTGTTCGTGTTGTATCTCTTCTTTTCGGGCAGTAAAAAGGGCGGCAACTGCATCGTTCCCTTCAGAGATACGGTTAAAAGTGTGGGGTGCGTAACCATGCCCATAGCCGCCTCCGCCTACGTCACCAACCTTCTGCATAGCGTGGAAAGCGTGCTTATCCCCTCTCGGTTCGTGCTTTTCGGCGGCGACCGACAACGGGCTTTGGCGGATTTCGGCACCATCCGCGGTATGAGCATACCCCTTCTGTTTTTTCCTTTCGGCTTTTTGGGGGCGTTGCTTTCCATTCAGGTGCCCCAGGTGTCGCGGCTTAACGTGGCAGACAAGGATGAGAGAAACCGCCTTATAGGCAGAATGATGGAGCTTACCATAGGTTTTTCCGCAGTGGTGGGCGGCTTCTTCCTGCTTTTCCCGCGGGAGCTTAGTTTGGCGGTCTATAAAAGTACGGAGTGCGTGTCCTCCGTGTGGATGCTTGCTTGGGTAACCCCCTTTATGTACGTGGAAACCATATCGGATGGACTGCTTAAAACCATCGGTGAGCAGAAGCGCACCCTCGTTTACAGCGTAATAAACTCCGTTTTCAGGATAACCGCCATAGTGTTTTTTATCCCTTACAGCGGTGCCGTCGGCTATTTGTGGTTGCTTATGGCATCCAACACCCTTTCCTTCGCGTTGTGCTTCGGCAGACTTAAAAAGCTTACGGCCTTCAGGTTCAGCAAACGAATTTTGGTATCACTGCTGTCGGCGGCACTGAGCTTGGGTGCGGCTTGGGCGGTTTCCCGCTTTGGACTTGAGATAGGCGATATGGCGCTTTGCGTGCTGTTGGGAACGGTTACGGGCGGCACGTATCTGTTTTGCTTAAAGAAGGGGCGGGTACTGTGACGAGGTTTATACCCTATTTGCCCGCGCGGATAGGGTTGGCGGTTTCAAAGCTTCCTAAAGAAGCCTTAAACGGCGCAACGGAGCTAAGACTCAGAGCCAACGCCCCCACCTCCCTGACTATTTCGGGCAAGAACCGATGCTTTAACGAGAACGGGCGGTTTTGCGGTGTGGATAAAGCCCTCCGCGCTGATGACAAGGAGATAGCGGAATGCTTGTCCCTTATAAGCCGCTCCTCTATGTACAGCTTCGGAGATACCATAAAGCAAGGCTATATTCCCTTCGGAGAGGGTTGCAGGGCGGGACTTTGCGGTCAGGGGATAGTAAGGGACGGCGCTCTTGCGGGGTTTAGCCGCGTTTACGGCATAAACCTGAGATTAAAGCGGTTTATAGGGGATTACGGCTACGAGGCGGTGCGAAGGATAACGGAAAAAGGACTTAGAAGCGCCCTTGTGTATTCGCCCCCCAACAAGGGGAAAACCACACTGCTTAAAAGCATAGCTTGGCTTTTAAGCAACGGCAGTATGGGCAAAGCGTACAAGGTAGCCGTGGCTGACGAGCGCGGCGAGCTTTTCGTGCCCGAATTGCAAAACGGACTTGTAGATGCGGTTTGCGGTGTAAAAAAGACCAAGGCTATGGAGCTTCTTTGCCGAAGCATGTCGCCGGAGGTGCTTATCTGCGACGAGCTTTCCTACGAAGACGGAGCAACCTTATCGGAATATATGGGCACCGGTGTGGCGGTTATTGCCTCCATCCACGGGCAGACTCTTGAGGAGCTTAAAAGCCGTCCCTTTGTGGGGGCGCTTTTGGGTAGGTGCGCGTTTCCTTTGCTTATAGGCATAGGCGACAATTACGGTTACGAGGTGGAGGAATGGGTATGTTGAAGCTGTTTGGGGCGGTGCTTGTAACTGCCGCTTGCGGTTTTTGCGGCAATTACTGCGCCCGTGAAAAAAAGAGGGAGTACTTGTCTGCCCAAGGTTTTTCGGAGCTTTTTGAGTATCTGTTGCTGAGACTGCCGTCCTTGGAGCTGATGGAGAATATTTTGGCGGACTTTCACCAGCCGTATCTGGAATCGGTTGGCGCGTGCGCCTTGCTTAAAGAGGGCGGCCCCTGTAATAAACGCTACTTAAACGCCATACAATTATTTGCAGGGGACAAGGAGCTGTATTCGGTATTAAGCTCCGTAAAGCAAGGCTTTGGCTGTACCGAGTACCGTATGCAGGAGGCAAGCCTTGCATCTGCCCGTGACCGCCTGGCGCCCATTTGCGAAAAGCGCCGTCAGCGCTATCTGACGGAGGGGAAGTGTTACCCTCGCTTGGGGTTGCTGTTGGGGGCGGCACTTTCCATATTAATGCTGTAAAGGGGAAGTAATATGAATATAGCTTTGGTGCTGAAGGTGGCGGGTGTTGGACTTATCGTCAGCGTTGCCCATCAGATTTTATCCAAAAACGGCAGGGACGAGCAGGCGGCGCTGGTAACGGTGGCGGGTATAGTAATTGCCATGCTTATGCTTACGAAGGAGATAGCCTCTCTTATACAAAGCATAAAAAGCACCTTCGGAATATGAACGGGATAATCGGACTGTGCGGCGGTGCTCTTTGCGCAGTGTGCTTGGGGGCGGTCATAAAACAGCTAAAGGCAGACTTTTTCCCCATCTATACCGCTTGCGCGGGGATAGTGTTTTCAGGCTATCTCGTATATACGCTCTTACCCGTTGGGGAGTTCTTGAAGAAGATAACCGATACGGCGGGGGTATCCTCTGTGTTCTCCTTGCTGATAAAGGCGGTGGGAATATCCTTGCTTTGCGGATTGGCGGCGGATATCTGCCGTGATTTCGGAGAGGGTGCCGTTGCAAACGGAGTGGAAAACGCGGGCAAGGGCGCAATAATTTTGTTGTCACTGCCCGTGGCGGAATACTTGTTGGAGGCGGCGGCAGGTCTTATGTGAAGGAGCTTAAAATGAAAAGGTTTTTTATATACTTAGGGGTTTTGTTGGTACTTATGGCTTGCACACAGCTGAAAGCACACGCCGTTCAGGAACAGGATATATACGAGAGAAGCGGTGCCGAGGAGCTGGGCGCAGAAAAGGATATAAATTTTTTGGACAAGGTGTGGGAAATTTTCACCGATGCTTACGAGGGAGCTATCGGCGGTGCCTTTAAATACTGCGGTATAATTTTGGGGTGCCTTATTCTTTTGTCGCTGGCAGAAAACCTTCGCGCTTTGAGAGAGGACAAGGGTAGCGGTGCGGCTATGGATTTCGTGTCGGCGGTGGCACTTTCGGCGGCGTGTTTTCCCGCTTTAAGTATGTCTTTCGAGTATGCAAAGGCAGCGGTGGAAGGACTTTGCGGTTTTTCCGTAAGCCTTATGCCGGTTATGGGTGCCTTGTACTCAATGGGAGGCAACACGGCACAGGGGGTAGCGGCGGTTTCGGGATTTTCCGTGTTTCTGACGGTTACGGAGGTTGTTTGCGCTAAGTTATTACTGCCCGTGTTAAGCGTGGGGTTTGCCTTTTCTCTTACGGGGCTGTTGCCCGGCGCGGCAAGCCTTGCGCCCCTCAGCTCCTTCGTAAAGAATATGTCCTGCACCCTTATCGCCTTCACTTTTTCTTTGGTCTGCTTCGGGTTTTATACTCAAACTGCGGTGACGGCGGCGGCAGACAACTTTGCTTACAGAAGCATAAAATTTGCATCGGGCAGCTTCGTACCCCTTATAGGTAACGCGGTGGGGGACAGCGCCCGTACCGTTTTCGGCGCTGTTTCCGTGGTCAAAAGCAGTGTGGGCGCTTGGGGACTTGCGGTAATGCTTGCGTATTTGTTGCCACCCGTAATAAGCGGATTTTTGTATAAGCTTGCATTTTCCTTTTGCTCGGTAAGCGCAAAGCTTTTCGGCTTGGAAAAAGCCGCTAAGTTTTTGGGGGAGCTAAGTTCTCTGTTGGGCATCAGCCTGGCGTTGCTTATCGCCGCCGCCATAGTGTTTACGGTCATCTCGGCAGTGTTTTTGAAAAGCGGGGTATCAGCGTGAAGGAGTATTTTACCGCCCTTTTATACGCCTCCCTTGCAGGGGGGATAGCCACGGCGTTGGTGGGTAAACCCTACGAAAAATACTTAAAATACTTAGCGGCGCTTATTTGCACCGCCATTATCGCCACTCCCTTAATAAAGCTTGTGCCTACTGTAAGCTTTGAAAAACCGCAATATCAAACGGAGGATACGGAATATCCCGACTTGGTGGCGGAGCAAGGAGCGGAAGATGGAGAAACGGCACTTTATAACTATATTTTTTCGCAAACAGGTATTAAAGCCGAGGACGTGTGCATAGAGATAGAAAGGCAGGGTGAGCAGTTGTATATTACGGCAGTTCGCGTGCAGGTGGCGGAGTCGGAGACGGCAAAGGTGGAAGCGCTTATGGCAGAGCTCTTCGGCAACGCGGTGGAGATAGAGGTATATACATGAAAAACGAGGGAGCGCTTGCAAAGCTTGGGAAGATCAAGGGGATAGGCTACATAGCTATAGCGTTGGCGGCGGGACTTGTGCTTTTGCTTATGGGCGGCGGCGAGGAAGAAACGGTAAGTACTGACCGCACCGCCCTTTACGTGGAAGAACAGAGGAAGAGCCTTGAGGCTTTGGGTGAGGAGATATGCGGTGTGGATTGCAAAGCTGCCGTTTATATATCCGAAGGCTTCGGCTACAGCTACGCAGAGGACCAGAACCTTAAGATCTCCTATAACGCAGACGGCACCGTGGCTGAAAAAGAAATAAGCCTTACCAAGCGCACAGTCAACACCAAGGACGGTACGGCGCTTACGGCGATAAAAGAAAGCACCCCTAAGATAAAAGGGGTGGCGGTGGTCTGCGACGGTGCCGACGACAGCAGTACGGCGTCTTTAAAACGGCTGATAACGGCCCTGTATTCCTTAGAAGAAGGGGCTGTTTTCGTTACAAACTAACTATTTTCAAGGAGGCACTTTAAAATGAAATTCAAAAACGTGGTAAAAAAGCTAAAGGAAGTGGATTACGGCGCGTTTTTCGGCAGTAAGGCTTTTCTTATAGGCGGTTGCTTGGTCATAATAGCGGCGGCTATTGTGGTTAACGCACTTCTCCCTGCCAACACCGACAAGAAGACCGACGGCGGCAACCAGATATTGGGCAACAGCGTGTTGGTAGGCGGTGAAGCGGAAAACGAGGAAGCGACTGATTATTTCACCCAAGCGGTAATAGACAGAGAGAATACCCGTAACGAGGCGATGGACGTATTGCAAGCCATAGCCGATAACCCCGATGCCCTTGCGGATGCAAAGGAAGAAGCTATGGCGGGCATTGCCGCCATGGCAAAGGAGATGAGTGCCGAAGCAACCATAGAACAGCTTGTAAAGGCAAAGGGCTTTTCCCAGTGCGTGTGCATCGTTTCCGACAATAAGGCAAGCGTTGTTGTTGACAGCAAGGAAAATCTGACAGCGGCACAGGTAGCGCAGATTTTAGAGATCGTGTATCTGGAAACGGGGATATTACCTTCGGACACAAAGGTTATGGCAAGTATGTAAAGTAAAAAATCAAACGGGAGGGCAATCGCCCTCCCATTCAGACCACTGACAAAGGCACAGAGCACGAAAAAGGAAGACAAACAAATATAATGAAGTAGAAAAATAAGGGGGCAAGCCTCCTTATTTTTCTGCATTTTGTTATATTTTTTCGTTCAAAACGAACCTCGGCTCACAGTA
>JAFQHW010000057.1 GCA_017397805.1 Clostridia bacterium
GCAGCATAGCCGTCACCTGTTGTCGATCAGCTTGCGCAGCTCATTGATTTCTTCGTCAGACAGGGGTTCGTCCTCAAGCAGAGCAGAAAACAAAGCCTTGCGGGAGCCACCGAACACCTTCTTTACAAGAGAAGTGGCTTCTACTTTTTGCATTTGGTTTTGCGAAATAAGAGGCGTGCAAATGAAGCCCGGATCTTCTCGCTTGATAAACCCCTTCGCTTCCAGCTTTTTGATTACCGTATAGGTAGTGTTCTTGTTCCAGCCAATTGTTTCAGCTGCAATCAGACTGATATCCTTTGCAGAAATGGGTGCCTTGGTCCAGACAATCTCCATCACCTTGGCTTCACTTTCAAATAACTTTTCCTGCATAGTGAACCTCCACAGACTATTCGTATAGTCTATACTATCACAATAGTCTGAATCTGTCAAGGAGTTTTAAGAAATTAAATAAACGTTTTCAAATCTTCGCCGCAGTTATTGTTGAAATCATTACAATCGTGTGTTATAATCAGTAAACGTAAAAAGATTTGAGGGAGGGAAGAAAAAATGGCAAAAACGGAAAGATTTGAGAAGGTTTATTCTCAAGGAAAGCTGAACGTTATGGAAATTTGGGTGGATAAGGAAACGGGTGTGAATTACGTGTTTCATCAAAGCGGATATGCCGGCGGTATAACTCCGTTGCTTGATAGAAACGGCAACCCTATTATTTCTCCCGTTCTTAACGATTGAATTCAAGTAAAACTAAGGTTTGGCGATTTTCTCTTGTATGATCTGTGAAAACCAAAGTCTTCTTGGGAAATAGCATTAAATGTATTTGACAAATTGTAAAAATGTGTTAGAATACGTACGCATACTATATTTTTATGTAAGGTGATGATCATGGCATTGTTGGATTGCGCAAACAAAACAACCGTTTGGAATGGTTTTGAATGTTATGATAACGGTAAGGTTTTAAGCAAAATGAAAATCGGCGTCATGTATCGGTGTGTGGTTTCCGACGACGATTCTAATGAATACACGGTGGAAATGAATCCTATTCATCCAAGAAAATCAAAATGTAACTGTCCGCGGGCAAAAGGTAAATACGTTATATGTAAACACATTGTTGCCGCTTATTTCTCCGTCTTTCCTATGGAAGCAAAGAAGTATGGTGCTAAAAGCATGAATTGCGAAAAAATTAAAGACATACAGGAAGATGAGCTTTATTTGAAAATTCAAAACTACGTACGCGAAATGAAAAAGAGCGAGCTTCAGTCTGCCTTGCTTCAACTGTTGATGGAATCCCCCGAGGTGCAATTTGACCGTTTTTTGACGGGAAACGGATTGCGATTCGATTAGATTTAAAAAATCCCTGCGCCGCGGCTTGACACCGCAGTGCAGGGATTTTAAGTTTTAGATTAACTATTCTAAGTTGTGGATGCCTCTGCAAAAGCTTATATCGTCAGTACAATTGCCGGTGGTAATCAATCTGAAATCGTCAAGCAAAAACATCTTGCAAGCATCGTAAGCCTCTTCTAATTCCTTTGGTCTTTTGAAGAAGAAATAAGCGTTAGTGTAATCCCAACACTTACAAGCGAAGATGCTTTCGCTTTCCAAATACTGATTTAACGTCGTCGTCATTTCGCCTTTGGTTCTAAACGGAAATAGCACGAAAGAGAGCTTTTTGTAATACAAACAGCTACCAAGAAAATCGTAGAATTTGCCAAAGTTAAATTCATCTTTCTTTGCGTTGTACACATCGTAAAAGTTGTATTCTCTTTCAAATTCGCCAACGTAAACCGTACCGAGCTGGTCTTTAACTCTTGAGAACAGATATCTGACAATATCCCTAAGGTCTTGCTTTTCGGATGCCTTAAGATAAAATCCAAGAATATTATCGTTCACTGTATTGCCTCCAAAACATAGGTGAATATGTTGCTATTTACCGAGTTCCAAATAGGTTTGTAACTTTATAAGCATCGGGTAAACGTAAATTGCAAAAACAACTGCTATAAATGCCAATAAGGTTCCCAATTTGGCTATTTTTGTAAAGGTTTCGGTGTGCTTTTTCCCAAGCTTGCTTTCTAAAATCTCGTAAGTGGTGGCATATTTTTTCTTTCTCATGTAAACGAGAACTGCTACAGCTATCGCAATACCGAGTATCACTATGAATATCGCAGGATACACAAGGGGAGGGGTATAGGTAAGCGAAATACTGTTGTCACCTTTCTTCACGGGAATTTTAATAAGACCGCCGTATGCGCGGGATATATTCACCTTTTCGCCGTTAACGTAACATTTGTAGCCGCCTATATCTGCAACCGAAACAACCAAAAAGCCGTTTTCTTCAGCTTTGTAATTACCCGTGATATCGTTGCCGTCAACGTTTAGGTTAGCACAGCTTATAGTCGGCAACACCTTGTCGAGAAGATCGTCGTCCATAGTGAAAACTGCAAAGGAACGACACTCAACCTTTTTTAGCGCGCCCAATGAAATAGTTACCGTGGAATCGGTAAATGTGCCTAAATTTAAAATGCCGTTGCCCGTACTTACGGGGTATTTGCTTTTCACTTTCTTGCCGTTTACCGTTATGGAAAAAGAGTTGTATATCTTTTCGCTGAGTTCGTTGCTGTATTCGTCAAAACAGTCGAAATATACGGTTTTTGTGCCGTCAATCTTTATTGTGTAGTTTAAAGCGGCAGTCTCCTTGTTAGTCGGATTAATATAATACTTGCCGTTATTTCGCTTCGTGTTTTCCGTGTAAGTGCAGTTGCTTGCAACGGGGGTCTGAACTTCGAATAAGTCGTATTTATCGCCGGTCAACGAATCAAAAATAAATTCTTGGTATCCGTAGCGGGTAATGTTTTTCAGGTTAACGTTTAAATGAGATCTGGTTGTGAAAATGCCGAGAGGAAGGAAATATTCGTTTTCCGTAATTTGATATTTTTCATTTTTGTAAATTGCGTTTGACGAGCTTTTTACGGTGCTTATGCTGTATTTCGTGCTCATCAAAGCATCAGAGAATTTAGTGCCGCCAAAAGACTCGATCTTCATCCACATAGAGCTATACCCCAAGGCTTTTGCGAAGTACAGATATGTTTCATTCGCCAAAGAAGAGTAATGACCCGTGGAATTGTATCCGATAGCGCCGGGGAAATTAGCCTCAGAAACATTGTATGTTGCTTTTAAGAACGAATTGTTTTTAACTCTGTAGAAACCATCGTCGTCAATTCTATCTGCTAAATCCGCGTACTGACGGAAGCTTTCGGTATTAACCTTGCTTGTGGGTGGAACCACGTATATGTTCATAGCACAATAAGCTTCAAAAGTCAGAACTGCCACCAAAGAAAGTGCCAAAACTCGTTTGTTGATCAGCTTCCATCTGTAGAAGATGTAACACAGACAATAGAGGAACAGGAAACAGATGAATATCACGAGAGTGTGCTTGTAAGAATCCGAATTCCCCCACAAGGTCGTTGCGTAGTTGTCAATTTCCTCAGCGTTGTATTCCAAAAAGCTGAGAACTGCCTTTATAACGTATCTGGCAATGAAAGCTAACAGGAAAAATGAACAGATATTTAAACCGTAGGTACTTAAACGACTGCCTTTTTTTGTTGGCACGTCGGCTTCAAGTTCGCTATCAGCCGTTTTTGCTCTCGAAAGTAAAGCGCCGCCCATGGCGAGTCCCAAAAACGTGGTGATGTATAGGTATCTTCCGGGGAAGGACATATAGCTGCCGCCGTGCCACATGGTATTGATCGGCTCTAAAACGACGGCTATAAGCATTATGCCGAAAAGGAACATCATTGCCTTTTCCGTGGCATTCTTCGCGTAGCGTTTAAAAGAAAACACTGCCACAAAGATAAAAGCCGTGGACATAAGTACGGGATATATTGTGTTTTTTGACGTAAAGAACGGCTCTGACGCTAAGGATTCCTTTAAATCAACACTTCTTGCTGATGAACCGTAAGAACTGAAGAAGGGCAACCAGCTATGTGCAGACAGCATAGCCGCAACAACGGAGCCGAAAACGAAATGCGTAAGCACTTTTTTCGTGGCTTCGGTGGAGTTATCGTTTTTCTTGTTGCAAACAGCGTAATAACCGAAAAACAAAATAGTTGCCAATACGGTCATAAACCCGAAGGAGAAGTTGTTCATCACAAAAGCCAACGAAATTGAATACATGGCAATCTTGCCTTTGTTTATAAGCAAGTAAACACCGGCAAAGTATAAGGGGAGTATATACATCATATCGGGCCAATTTATTATCTGGTAATACATAAGCCCGAATGCACAGAAGCTGTACATAAGAGAAAGGGCAACGGATATAGAGGGGTTAAGCTTTTTGCAGGCGATCTTGAAGAAGATCATCGCAGTAACACTGCAAAGTGCCAGCTTTAATACTGAGAGCACGGTAGCTGCCTCCATCATTGAAGCATGGTCAAAGAAAAGCGCCAAATAGTTGAGAGGATATAAGAAATAGCCTCTTAACAGCGACCATCCGTTAAGACCGGAAGCGTTGCCCATGTTGAGGAACAGACCTTCTTCTCCTTCAAGCACGTTTTTGAAATTCATCCAATAGGGAACACCTTGTTGGGTCATATCGCACCAAGCGATGGTTTTGTTACCGAAAGGATATATATCGTTTTTGGAAAAAACGTAGAAAAATACGCCTACAACGAAAGCGGGCGGTAAAATGTATCTGTTAAAAACGGAAGTGACCTTGTTTTTAAAGAATTTATCATATATGTTGTTTCCGAAGAAAGCAAGCGCCCAGCAAGGCGGAAAAACTATGTAAATTAAAGTTGTAATAGTTTTAAATGCGACAAGTTGAAGCCTGGTTTTCGGTTCGAAGCGTATTAAATTTTGCATAACTACTCCTCCTTAATATTAATATACTTATATCACATTGGCGAGATTTTGTCAACAAAAAGCTTTGTTTATAATCGCCAAACTTGCTTTTGGAAAATTGTTCAAATGGTCGATTGAAAAAAAGACAAAAATCTGTATAATATAAATTAGATATTAGTGTTAAAATGTGTATGAAAGGATGATTTTTATGAAAAAGACACTATCTCTTGTGCTTGCTTTTTGCATGATTTGCTCTATTATAGCAGTTGTTCCCGCAATTCAGGCAAGCGCACACGCTACCGATCCTGACGGTAACGCGCTTTCCAAAGCAGATTTTATTATTGACGTTGGACACGGCGGTAACGACCCCGGTGCTATGAGTACGGTTCTCGGCGGCAATAGAAAAGAATCGGAAGACGTTTTGAGGCTTGCTCTTGCTACTGCAAGACTTATAATCCAATCCGGTTCTACCGTTGCGATGACAAGATATACCGACGAGACGGTTAGCCTTACCCAAAGAACAGATATGGCTAACGCCGGTAGCTACTCTTATTTCGTTTCCATACATAGAAACGCTTGCGGTACCGCAAACCTTGCTACTGGCATAGAAACTTATTATCACAACAGCCAAAGCTCTACTTCCGTATCCGCAAAACTGGCAACGAGCGTACAAAACGCAGCTATAGGTGTTGGTTGTTGGGCAAACCGTGGCGTTAAGACTTCTAACTTCCACGTAACGAGAGAATCTAATATGCCCGCTATTCTTATTGAGTACAGTTTTATTGATAACGCATCCGATAACCAGAAGTTCGACCAGTATTTTGATCAGAACGCTAAGGCTATCGCTAACGGCATGCTTGCTATGATAGGCAAATCCGTTACTGATGCCAAGACCGTTTCCGCTCCTTCCGTTACCGTTGCAAGTACCTCTGCACACAATCAGAGCATCAACGTAAGCTGGGGCGCGGTTACAAACGCAACATCTTACAATTATACTGCTACCGTTTATGAAGGCGAAATGAGCGCCACCACTGGCAAGACCATCGTTTCTTCTTCTACAACAGGCACTTCCTTCACCATTCCCGCACAGGCTTCCGGTAAATACGTTAAGGTTTCCGTAACTGCCGTTGGTCCCAATAATAAGGCGGAAACTGTTAAATCAGTTATGTTGGGTAAGGATGCCGTATATCCTACCGATGTTCAGTATATACCCGTTGCTGATGTAAACGGGTCTCAAAGCGTAAGTAACAGTACGGTTTGGAATTCCTCCGTTGGTACTGCATTCGGCATGACTTGGTGGAGAGCGTTTGTGTGTTCTCCTAATGCCGACGGTACCTATACCGTAAATTCTATATATGAAAACGGCGTTGCAAAAAGTGTTTCCGTAACCGGCACTAACGTTTTGTGGGCAATTCACAGCGGCTACACCGGCTATGACGTAGCTGCCACCATCGTTGTGGGCGATAAGCTTACCTTCTGCGGTGTTTATATCGATAACAAGACTGTTAGAGGTACAGGCTACGTTCTTGTTAACGGCGGTGTTGCACTTCATCCCGACGATTTGACGCTTTCCGATGCTACCGTTGCCGTTGAAGATGATTTCCTCGTAGGCGTGGGCATAGGCGATACCGGCAGTGAAATAGTTTCCAAGTTCAACGAAAGCGCTGATTACGTAAAAGTTTACGATGCTGCAGGTGCAGAAGTTACTGGCGGTGTTGTTTGCACAGGTTATACCGTAAACCTCGTTGTTAATTCCGAGGTTGTTAAGAGCATTACCATCATCATCTCCGGCGACGTTAACGGTGACGGTGCAATCGGCTCTTCCGATATATTAGTGGTTTCCGGTGCTGTTGACGGTTCCTCTAAGCTTAACGACGTTTTCTCAAAAGCAGGTGATATTGACGGTTCGGGTACAGTAACCTCTACCGACTATATGGCTCTTTGCAATAAGATCTAATTTAACTCAGTAATTACACCACGACAAAAGGCTTGCATTTAGGTGCAAGCCTTAGACCACTGACAAAGCACAGAGCACGAAAAAGAAAACAAACAAATATAATGAAGAAGAACAATAAGGAGGCGAGCCTCCTTGTTTTTCTGTATTTTGTTATATTTTTTCGTTCAAAACGAACCTCGGCTCACAGTACCGTTCGGGGTCCCCGTTACGAACGAAGTGAGTAATGGGGTGGCATAACAGTTCTCGCCTCGGTTCGTCCCGTCTGCAC
>JAFQHW010000058.1 GCA_017397805.1 Clostridia bacterium
GAACGTCAGTACTATTTCCAGAGAGCTGAACAGGAATTTCACGCATATGTATGATGTACCAACATATTATCCTCATACAGCTCACAAGAAATATAAATTCAGGCGTTCGTTTTGCCATAGAGGAATGTTTCAAGATCCCAAGAAACTTGAGTACATAAAAGAAAAACTATTACTTACTTGGTCGCCTGAACAAATATCCAACACGCCCTGTGAATTAAAAATGCCTTCCGTTAGGACTATATACCGCTGGATATACGAAAAATATATAGATGTAAACTTAAAAGTGTTGCGCCGCAAGGGGAAAACTCACGGTAAAAAAGAGACAAGGGGTAAGTTTAATCTCGGCAAATCCATAAGAAAACGTGACCGTTCTGTGTATAAACGCTTAGAGTTTGGTCATTGGGAAGCGGATACGGTAGTTTCCGGAAGAGGCAAATCGAAGGTATGCTTTGCAACGTTGGCAGAACGAAAAACGCGTTTTTACATAGCTATCAAAATGCCAAACCGAAATGCTGATACCATGGCAAAAACAATTATTTCAGCACTATCGGAGTTCCCAAGCGAAGCCGTAAAATCTATTACTTGCGATCGCGGAACAGAGTTTGCCAATTGGCAAACAATAGAAAAGGAATTAAACTGTTCGGTTTACTTTGCTGATCCATATTGTGCTTGGCAAAAAGGAACCAACGAAAACTTAAACGGGCTGCTTCGTGAGTTCTATCCTAAAGGTAGAAATCTCTCAAGAGTAAGCCCGACCACTCTAAAAAAGAACCTGGCGTTAATTAACGCCAGGCCCAAAAAGGTTCTTAATTTTCAAAAACCAGTTGATTTGTTTGAATTATCTCTCAAAAAGTGTTGCACTTAGTTTGACAATTCATCTCCACGCCTTAAGGCACCAAAAAACGCCTGTGCAGTTTCCAACCGCACAGGCGTTTAATTATTTCTAAGCTTTTTCAGCTTTTATCTTACCCTGAACCACTTCAAGGAAATAGCCTGCAACTGCGCCGCCTGCAAGAGCAAGCATACACCACAGAGCGTGCATTGTTCCGTTGAACTCTATGGGAATAAGAAGCACCGTGGAAGCGAATACCGCGCCCATTACCAAATGATAGCCGATGGAAGTCTTTTTCTCAAACAAATAGTTCATCGGCTTGGCAAAAACGATAACCGTTGCCAAGGCACCTATACCAACGGGAAGTACGAAAGTGGGAATAACCGAAAGGTCAAGCTTTGCAAGACTTGCAAAATTCTCCGTCATAGGCTTGAAAAGTCCCAAACACATAAGGGGAGAAGAAAAGCTCATACCCGGCATAACTATGCTTAAAGCGAAGCAAACGCCCACTATTACAAATCCGCCGAAGTTAGCACTTACCGCAAGATTTATCTGAGGAAGAATGCCGTTGATAAGCTTTGCCATCTGGGTGCTTTCGTCATCCGCAAGGAAGGAAAGCACGAGAACCATAACTGCAAACATAATGCCAAGCACCGCCCAAGAGGCACCTGTGCGCTTGGTTTCCCCCGCCTCTTTCCAAAGAGAAGGCAGAGTGCCCAAAAGCAACCCCAAAAATACGCTTTGCATAAGCAGTGTATCTTTATCAAGCAGCCAATCCAAAATCCCCGCAAAGCCCACAAAGCCAATAGCTATACCTATTACGGTGGGCACAAGCAGTTTCCAATGCTTTTTTATGCCCCTGAAGGGATGAGAAAGCGTTTCCATCAAAGGCTGATATATACCGAAAATTACGCACATTACACCGCCCGAAAGACCGGGAAGTATAGCGCCTATACCTATAAACGCACCAACAAGGATAACTAAAAGTATATGCCCTAAGGTGCTTTTTTTATTTGCTTCACTCATAAACTATTCCTTTCCGTTATCAGAAGGCGGCTTTTTGTTATCTTCGCCTTCTTCGTTGTTATCGGTTACGCTTTCGGTCATCTCCGTTTTATCGTTGGTGGAAAATTCTCTTACCATCCACACGGTAACCGTACCTATTATATAAAGCAGTACCAAAAGTATGGACAAAAGAACTACTATCTGTCTGCCGTCTTTGCGGTTTTGCTCCTGCTTTGCCACGTTGGCTAAAGCCTTCTCTACCGCTTCTGCCTTCTTAATACGCTCTTCTTCGCTTTCTATTTGCAACTGCTTACCCGCCTCTACACGATGACGGTGCACGTAATACGGGTCGTGGGAGTTGCGAATCTTATTAAGCTCCTCGTTCAGCGTGCTTTCCGTCAGGTTGTTAAGCTGCCAATTCTTATCTCTGCCACAGCTGACGCACTTATCGCTTTCAGCCAGATTTTTAGTACCGCAA
Organism: Clostridia bacterium; assembly: GCA_017397805.1. Taxonomy (GTDB): domain Bacteria; phylum Bacillota; class Clostridia; order Oscillospirales; family CAG-382; genus SIG636. The sequence continues at coordinate 2,316 of JAFQHW010000058.1, forward strand.
CAGCAAAGCCATACCGTATTTGTGCTTTGAGGGATAAGCTTTATGGGGTGTGCTTCCTCGTTACGCATATATATGTTGAGCTTGCTGTAAGCATAACGCAAATCTTCGTCAAGCTCTTTAAAGGCGGTATATTTTTTACCGCTTACTATCTTGATGTCCTGCTTTTCACCATCGGTATATTCCACGCTTCTTATCTCAAACTCCATCTTTCTGCAATAGGAATACGGAAGCTTTATAAGCATGGACTCTCCGAAGCTTTCACCCGGGCGGATATAGGCAGGAACCACCTCATCCTTTAAACCCCAGCGAACAAGAAAGCTCTGTTTCTCTTCCTTTAAGGGTTTTCTTATGCCAAAGCTGTGCTTTTCTGCTGAATACACCCAGTCTATTCTTTTCGTGGGGATGTTGGAATTACCCTCGTACAGAAGCAGACGAACGGTAAGCGCTTTTATATTCTTTTTTGACGTGTTTTGTATTTTGAATATGCCGAAGACCTCGTTGGTTTCCTTATCGGTAACCGTATATCCCTCCAAAACTTCCACGGGACAATCCTCGTATATTCGACTGAAATCCAAATACTCAATCACCCTTAAAGGTCTTATCAGATCCTCGCGCAGTTTCTGCTTCTCTTTTCTGCTGAGCTTTATACCCTCGGTACGTACCAAGCGCAAACACCCCCTTTTAAGACGATTATACACGTTATCCAAAAAAATTGCAAGCATTTATACAAATTTATCCTTGAATTTTAAAGCGGTTGATTTTATAATGGGGTAGCAGTATTCGGGGAGGAACGCGATATGGAAAACAAGCTTAAAAACGCAAAGCTTTTTATTTGCGATATGGACGGCACGGTTTATTTGTGAGAGCGCGTACTTGACGGTGCCTTGGAGTTTGTAAAACTGCTTAAAGAAAAAGGCAGGGAGCTTATATTTTTTACAAACAACGCTTCCAAATGCAAAGAGGATTATATAAAAAAGCTGAAGCGGTTGGGATTTGAGGACACCGAGCTTATGACCTCCGGTGACGTAACCATAAATTATCTGCTTGAAAATCATCCCCGCAAAAGCGTTTACGTATTGGGCACGAAAGCGCTTGTCGAAAGCATGATAAGCGCCGGAGTTAACGTAGTTGATAACTCAGACGCAGATATAGTCGTATCAAGCTTTGATACGGAGCTTACCTACGAAAAGCTGCGTATAGCTTGCGACGCTTTACGCAACGGTGCCGTATATTTATCCACCCACCCCGATTTTAATTGTCCTGTTGACGGCGGCTTTATCCCCGACAGCGGAGCCATAGCCGCGCTTATCACCGCCTCCACGGGCAAAACGCCCAAGTATTTAGGCAAGCCATATAAAGAAACCGCCGAAGCCATATGCAAGCTTAAAGGCGTAAAGCCGGAAGAGTGCGTTTCTATAGGCGACAGACTTTATACGGATATTGCGATGGCAAAAAACGCAGGAATGCTTTCCGTTCTCGTATTAAGCGGAGAAACCAAGGCAGAAGACGTCACCAAAGAAAACAAACCAAATTTCGTTTTAAACGGTGTAAAAGACTTATTGGGCATTTTGTGAAAAAATTTGCAAAAATTCAAAATTTATTGTTTACTTTTGAATATTAATATGCTATAATGTGTCAAAGTCGTTTTTATTGGGAGGATATTATGAAGAAATTTCTTAAGCTATTGACCTTAGCATTATCTCTTTGCCTTTTAGTCTCCACGTTTTCTATCCCGACTGATGCAGTTACTTACGCTACGTACAGAGCGTGTCAGAACAGCGCACACAGCTCTTACGTATCAAGCATTTATTACAAAAACTATCACCGCGTGCCTTTGACCGGTGACCAAAGAACAGACGTTGTTGCCCTTGCACTTTCTCAGACTGGTTATAAAGAAAGTAGCTCTTTAAGCAATCTCGGCGGTGTTACAAGCGGCGGCTATGGCAACTATACCGAGTATAACTATAATATGGGCAGATGGATGAACGGAGACAGCGGTTACAGCTATGACTGGTGTGCCACATTCTGCTCCTGGGCTTTGTACCAAGCAAGATGCACCAACCAAACCAGCTTAAACGATTGGTGCCGTAACCACTACTATGACACGGATTACATTTGGCGTGAAGTTGGTTGTCCCACGTGGGCGCAGCAGCTAAGATATTGCGGCTATTTTAAATATTCCGCACACAACGGCGGCTCATACAAACCTCAGCCCGGCGACCTTATATTCTATGACTGGGACGGCGGTTCCTCCGGTGAAGACCATATCGGTATAGTTGTATATTCCGACAACTCCAAAGTTTACACCATAGAAGGTAACACCAGCGACGCCGCAGGTCTTGAAGCTAACGGCGGCGGCGTATATTTCAAGTCTTACTCTCTTAATTACGGATACATCTCGGGTTACGGTGTTCTTCCTTACAAGACCAATTCTTCCGTACCCGCTATAGATTACAGTGGTAACAACCCCACCCCCGGTCTTTACATAGCAGCAGGCGGTTCTAAATCCGTTTACTCCACAGCAACCGCAACTTCTGCTTCCTACACCCTCCCCCGCTTCTCATTGGTTGACGTTACAGAAATCGCCTCTAACGGCAGACTTAAGGCTACCTGCACCATTAACGGCTCTACCGTTGTTGGTTATATCGAAAACAACAGCACGAGAATCGTACAGATTTCCACCTCTCAGGTTGACGGTTTGAACGAAGCTTTGACAGCTGCAGAATCCATCTATATCGGCGACTACAGCGAAGACGTTCTTTCTCAGATCCGTACCGCGTACACCAACGGCAAGGCTTTGCTTAACTCCTCTTCCTCTACTCACGAGCAGAGGAAAGCTGCTGCTGAGACCCTTAACAACCTTATAGCAAAATCCGGCCAAGGCACGCTCGTAAGCGACGGTGTTTACATCACTGCCTACAACACCAAAATAGTTACAAGCAACTGTAACATATTTACGCCTTCGTTCGGTACCATTACTGCAACGAACGCAAACCATAAATGGACTACCAACGTATTGGCTAAGTTTGACACGAGCAAGAATGCATACGTAATCAAGTCCATAACTCCCGCACAAGGCGCAAACACACCTGACGTTACCTTGGCATCCGACGAGATCTTGATAGTAATGCATCAGGATACAACGAACAGCGCGTGCAACAGTAACAAGAACGCTGCCGTTTTGGCTAACGCGAAGGTTGGCGACATACTGACCTTCTACGGTGCAGATCCCTCCAAAACGACTATGAGTTGTGCGGCTTACTTCACTTTTGAAACCGGATTCGTTCCCGGTGATGCCAGCGGCGATGATCTTATCTCCACTGCAGACTGCTTGATAGTGGAAACCTTTATTTCTTCCGGCGTTGCATCCGACGAAGTTCTTTTGAGAGCTGATATAGACGGTGACGGTATCGTTTCTTCTACCGACTTGTTGGCTATCAGCAAGATTTGTAACGGTCAGTAAAAAATTAATATACGTTTTAGAAAAAGATGGCGGTTGCCATCTTTTTCTTATGCAATTAGTTTTCTGTAATAGTTATATTTCGACTATATACGTATTGCTTTAATCAAGAAAAAATGTTATAGTAAATATATGAGGTGTTTTACTATGACTAAGCTTTTAAAATATATGTTCACTTTGGTTTTGTGCGTTTCTTTACTCTTGCAGGTCTTCCCTTCCGTTAAAGGCTATGCTTACGTATATGAAGACGGCTTTACTAAGGTTGGCAACGTTACCATCCCTTTTGCAGAATATATGCCCGGCAGTTACTTTACGAAGAACGGCAAGCCTTGTACCTGTCACGACGTCTCTTCCATCAACTGCGTGGAATCTGCTTCTTTGTGCAACTGCTTGAGGTACGTAACCGTTAACGGCACAGAGGTTGACTTATTTGCAGTACAGTGCATAGGGTTTGCGCGGTACACGTTTTATAAGCTTTTTGGGTTTATTGATGCAGACCACAACGGCAGTCTTTTTTACAACGCAGGCTCTTTAAGCTACGGCAACGTAACGGCAAGCAACGTTAAGGCGCTGGTGCAAAAGCTAAAGCCCGGCGCACATATACGTTATCAGCTTGCATACTCACAGCATTCCGTTATATTGCTTAACCAAAATTCCGAAGGATTCACTATTTATCAAGCAAATGCCGGCGGTAACGGTATTGAAAGCCGCCCTTGCGTTGTTTCAACACGCACTTACACTTGGGACGAATTTGCACAAACCGCCCGACGAGGGATAGTTTTTGCACATATGCCCAACAATTACCCCTCCTCTCTGGATTTTAACGACACGCCCTACGGCGATACCATGCCAAACGGTACGTATCGAACCACAAGCAACCTTAATTTGCGAAGCGAAGCCAACACCTCCGCACAAAGTCTTGCGGTCATCCCCGAAGGAATTTTTATAACCGTAACAGCGGTGGAAAGCTCTTGGGCGAAGACTGTATATAACGGCTTGGAAGGCTGGGTGTCCATGACTTATCTTGAGTTATTGAACGTGCTTACACCATCCGCTGACAGCGGTATCAGCTATATTGACGGCTATATTTTCGGCATACAGACGGGAAAAACTCCCCTATCTCTAAAAGATGCGTTCCTTAACCACCAAGTAACCTTCAGCTGCGGCGGTGGTGAATACATAGGCACCGGAGTGTGTATAGACTCTGTTGTAGAAGGTTATTCCTTGGCGCGGGGAGAGGTTGTTATATACGGCGACGTTAACGGTGACGGGTTCGTTTCCGCTACTGACTGTTTAATCTTGAAAGAAGCGTTAAACGGCACGAAAACGCTTCAAGGAGCTTTCTTCATTGCCGCCGACATTAACAATACGGGCAGCGTTAACACCACAGACTACCTTAAGCTAAAGTATTATTTGACCAACGGAATCAAAAACATACAAATCGAAAACCCGATAATTCCCGCAATAGATGAATAAAACACGGTATTTAACATAAAGCGCGCCTTTAACGCATAGATTTTACCAACTACTTAATTTGGGAGAGTTGGTATGTTCGGCAGGCGTTTGTCTATTGACCGCAGAGTGGTTTTGTTTGCAGAATTTATGCTTGAGCACAAGGCTACAGTGCGGCAAACGGCTAAATTTTTCGGATACTCCAAATCAACGGTTCACAAGGATTTAACCGTAAGACTGAAAGAAATAGACAGAGCTTTATACAAAGAGATTGAGCTTTTGTTAAGCGAAAATTTGTCGGAACGGCATATAAGAGGCGGAAACGCCACCAAGCTTAAATACATAGGTTTAAAAAACGCTCTTCAAGGAGAGATTACCGATGATAAAGGACAACAATAAAAATATATACATAGGACTGATGTCAGGCACCAGCGCCGACGGCATAGATGCCGCCGCAGTGGAAATAAGCGGCGGTGTGCATCCCAAATGCAAGCTGTTGGCGTTCGAAAACACCCCATACCCTGCCAAGGTCAGAGAAATGATCTTTGACTTGTTTGACACCAAAAATGCTACGGCTGACAAAATCAGCAGAATGAATTTTTTGTTGGGCGAGCTTTACGGCAATGCAGTTAACTCGCTGATCGAAAAACACGGAATTTGTCGAGAAGACGTTGCCGTTATCGGCTCTCACGGACAGACCGTATATCACGAGCCTATCGGGGAAACACCCAACACTCTTCAAATCGGTGAAGGGAGCGTTATTGCAAGACTGACGGGCATACCTTGTGTTTCCGATTTCAGAACTGCGGATATTGCGGCAGGCGGTAACGGTGCGCCTTTGGTTCCTTTTACCGAGTACGCATTGTTCGGCGGCGGAGATAAAAGCATAGTTTTGCAAAACATAGGCGGTATTGCCAACAGTACTATCCTCAAGGCGGGTTGTGCCCCCGATGAGGTTTTTGCCTTTGATAACGGTCCGGGCAACATGATAATCGACTGCCTTATGGGCACGTATTTCGGTGAGGAAATGGACTATGGCGGCAAACAGGCCGCCGCGGGCAAGGTTAACGCGGAGTTGCTTGAAAAGCTGTTGTCCGACCCGTATTACAAAAAAGCGCCACCCAAAACCACGGGCAGAGAAATGTTTGGCAAGGAATATTGCCAAAGTATTGCGGGAATCACAAAGGATATTCCGAAAACGGACGTCATAACCACGGTGACAGCTCTTACCGCAACGGTAATAGCTAACAGCTACAGAGATTTTATAGAGCCCGTATGTAAAGCCGACGAGCTTATAGTGGGCGGCGGCGGAAGCTATAATCCCACCCTTATGGGCTTCTTAAAGGCCGAAATGGAAAAATATAACGTCAAAGTGTTCACCCAGGAGGACAAGGGACAAAGCAGTGATGCCAAAGAGGCGGTAGCTTTTGCACTTCTGGCTTACTACACCATACAAGGGTTGCCTTCAAACCTACCCTCCGCTACCGGTGCAAAATATCCTGCGATATTAGGAAAAATTTCATTATAAGGAAGTATATATTATGGCTGAATGGGCAAAAAAAGAAGATTTTGAAGAAATACTTGAAAAAGCAGATATCATCTTCGGCGGTGAAGGTAATACCGATTATTTTCAGCTTTATCATCCCAAGCTTTATTCCGTAAGAAATTCGGCAGAAGAACATCTTATCGTAAGAGAAGCTGACGGAATTAAAGGTATGCTTGGTGTTTTCCCCGCACAGATGGACGTTTGCGGCAGAAAGATTCAAGTTGACGGCTTCGGCACCATGGGCGTTATGAAGGATGCCCGCGGAAAAGGCTACATGAAGGATTTGATGAATACCGCGGTTTCCGCTTCCAAAAGCAGAGCCGATATTGCCTTTTTGGGCGGCAGACGGCAAAGGTATGAGTACTTTGGATTTACCCCGTCCGGAATGGCGGCATATTTCTCCTTCAACAAGGACAATGCAAAGCACGCGGTAGGAAGTGCAGACTACGGCATTTACAGCTTTGAAGTTGCCTGTGATTCTAAGGATGAAAAATTTGCCGCAAAACTGTACAACCGCCGCAGCGCAAAAGTTGTTCGTGCAGACGATAATTTCTTCACCATGCTGAAAACCTGCCGTTCTACCGCACTTATTATTAAAAAAGGCGGCAAAGCCTTCGGATACGCTTCCGTTAGCGGAGATTACCGCACCATAAACGAAATAGAAGTAGAAAACACAGCCGAGTTGCCCGCGGTTTTGGCTGACTATCTGAATTGCTTTGAACTTAGAGGGGTTGCCATTGCGGCTATATTCAACTTCGAGCGCGAAAAACTCAAGGTGCTTGACGGTGTTTGCGAAAATATGTCACTGCACTGCTGTGAGAGCTTTTTGATTCACGACTACGTAAAGATAACCGAAGCGTTTTTGGCGCTGAAGGCAAGCTATACCAAGCTTTACCCTTGCAACGCGGTAATAGATATTAAAGGCTACTGCAAGATGGCTATTGATATTGCCGATAACGACTTCAAGGTTTATGCTACGGACAAGAGCGTCGATATAAGCTTAACACCCATTGAAGCTACGCGTTTGCTTTTCGGCGGCGGTGCTTGTTTCGGACTTAGTGATGATATTCCCATGGCTTTAAAAGCAAATCTTCCCTTGCCTCTTTTTTACTCCAGACCTGATTTTGTATAACCGATAAAAAACGACAGCCGAAGCGGTTTTTAACTTTCCGCTTCGGCTGTTTTGCTGTTAATATTTTATTTGCCCAAGGAATCCGTAACACCTACGGTCTTCGTGGTATCGTAGCAACTAAACATTGCATCTATGTTTTGAAGCTTATTCTTTCTCGTGAGCAAGCTTACCACGGGTACCAGCACGAGACCGCCTACCATGGCAAACACACCGGAGTATAGGGAGTTTGTAAACACGAAGCTTATAACGGGGATACCGGACAAATCGATAATTCCCAAGGTGTAAACAAGCTGTACCAGCTCAAGTCCCACGCCAAAAACAAAGCTTGCCGCAACGCCCGCCTTGGTAACGCCCTTCCAGTACAAGCCGTACAAGAAAGGAGCAAGGAAAGCACCTGCCAACGCGCCCCACGATACACCCATCATCTGCGCTATGTAGATATTGTTCTGATTGTATTGATAAATCGCAATTAAAGAGGAGAGAACGATAAACACCACGATAAAAGAACGAATCGTGAGCATAGCGGTCTTTTCGCTCATCTTTTTCTTTTTAACTTCGGCAATAAAGTCAAGGGTTATGGTGGAACCGCTGGTCATTACCAAAGAAGAAAGAGTTGACATGGATGCGGAAAGTACCAAAACTATTACTATACCTATAATAATGTCGGGAAGGTTGGAAAGCATTGCGGGAATAATAGAGTCAAAAACTATAGAACCGTCTGCTTTTTTAGCAAGCACTTCGGGGTCCAAAAGTCTTGCAAAACCGCCGAGGAAGTAGCAACCGCCTGCTACGATTATTGCAAAAACAGTGGAAATGATGGTACCCTTTTTAATGGCATCTTCGTTTTTGATGGCATAGAACTTACCAACCATTTGAGGAAGGCCCCAAGTGCCGAGCGAGGTAAGCATTACAACGAAGAACAGGAATATGGGGTTAGGACCTAAAAACGATGCATACTCCCAACCGCCGTTATCGCTTGTTGCCACCTTCTCGATAGCTGACATAAGACCGCCGTGTGAATTAAGAGTTGCCAAAATAACGGTAATTATACCGAAAAGCATTATAATACCCTGAATAAAGTCGTTGATAGCGGTTGCCATATATCCGCCGAAAAGCACGTAAACGCCCGTAAGTATCGCCATAACTACCACGCAAAGCTCATAGTCTATACCGGGGTATGCTATCTCAAACAGACGAGAAAGACCGTTATAGAGGGACGCGGTATAAGGAATAAGGAACACGAAAGTTATAACGGAAGCGGTAATCTTCAGCTTTTTTGAGCAATATCTGAGCCCGAAGAAATCAGGCATGGTGCGACTTCCTAAATGCTGAGTCATAATTCTCGTACGTCTGCCCAGAACGGACCAAGCAAGAAGCGAGCCTATAAACGCGTTGCCGAGTCCTATCCAAGTGGAGGCAAGACCGAAGTTCCAACCAAACTGTCCGGCATAACCTACGAAAATAACCGCGGAAAAATACGAAGTTCCGAAAGCGAAAGCGGTAAGCCAAGGGCCTACGGAGCGTCCGCCCAGTACGAATCCGTTAACATCGGTACTGTGCTTTTTGCAATATATGCCAATACCTACCATTACTGCAAAGAATACTACCAGCAAAACAGAGATTACTACCATACAGTTCACATCCTTTTATAAATTTATTTTATTATCGTTTTGCTTATAAACCTAATGCGAATATTACGTCTGTTAAGACATATTTTGATTTGCTACGAGTCCCTCACCGCCGTACATCTTGCGGAGGAGAGGTTTCTCTATCTTACCCGTGGGATTACGGGGAACGTCTGCAAAAATGATCTTGCGTGGGCGCTTATATCTCGGCATACCCTTGCAGAACTCGTTTATATCGTCCTCACTGCACTTCATGCCCTCTTTTACGGATATGATGGCGGCGGCTATCTCACCCAGTCTTATATCGGGAAGACCTATTACCGCAACGTCTTTTACTGCGGGATGAGCGCTTATAAAGTCCTCTATCTGTACGGGATAAAGGTTTTCACCGCCCGTAATTATAACGTCTTTTTTACGGTCCACAAGATAGATGAATCCGTCCTCGTCCTCCATTGCCATATCGCCCGTATAAAGCCATCCGTTTTTTAAGGAAGCGGCGGTAGCGGCGGGGTCGTTATAATAACACTCCATATTACCGTCACCCAAAAGTATCAGCTCCCCTACCTCTCCACGGTTTACGGGATTACCTTCAGGGTCAACTATCTTGGTCTGCCAGCCGTAGCCCGCCTTTCCTATTGCGCCTACCTTATGAACGTTCTCAACGCCCAAATGAACGGCACCGGGACCTATAGACTCGGAGAGACCGTAGTTCGTGTCGTACTGATGATTGGGGAAATACTCAAGCCAACGAACGATAAGGCTCTTTGGTACGGGCTGAGCGCCTATATGCATAAGACGCCATTGATCAAGCTTATAATGCTCAAGCTTTAAATCTCCCCTATCCAAGCTGTTCAATATATCCTGCGCCCAAGGCACGAGCAACCAAACTATAGAACACTTTTCGGAAGAAACTGCGTTAAGCACGTCCTCGGGCTTGGTACCCTTTAAAAGCACTGCCTTACCGCCGGAGATAAGAGAACCGAACCAATGCATCTTCGCCCCCGTATGATAAAGAGGAGGGATGCAAAGGAAAACGTCGTCTTTCGTCTGACCGTGGTGTGCTTGCTCCACCTTGCAGGAGTGCATAAGACTTCTGTGGCGGTGCAATATCGCCTTGGGGAATCCCGTAGTGCCCGAAGAAAAATAGATTGCCGCAAAATCGTCATCGGTAATATCAAGACCGGGGTTATCTCCACGACAATAATAAGTGAGCTTAAAATAATCCTCGGCAAAGGTCGGACAAGTACCGTCGCCCGCATATATAAGGGTGCGGTTTTTGCCTATGTCTTCTGCTATCTCCTCTACTCTGCCGATGAACTCGGGACCGAAAACGAGCATATCAGCCTCAGCTAAATCGAGGCAATATCTTATCTCGTCTGCGGCATAGCGGAAATTAAGTGGCACTGCCAAAGCACCCGTTTTGAGAATACCGAAATATATGGGCAGCCACTCAAGACAGTTCATCAGAAGAATTGCAACCTTATCGCCTTTTCTTATGTTGCGGGACAAAAGAAAGTTTGCAAATCTGTTGGCTTTTTCATTAAACTGAGCCCAAGTTATCTCCTTGCGAAAATCCGTGGAAACGGTAGACTCTATAAGATTATACTCCTTCCAAACCACACGTCTGGGGTGTTGCTCCGGATTAAGCTCAACCAACGCAGAGTCATTGCCGTAAAGCTTGCTGTTTCTTTCAAGTAATTCAATAATCGGCATTTTTAAATCTCCTTTAAGCATAAAAAATAGGTGCCGCGCATTGGCAGCACCCCGTTAACATACAACGTTGAATTTGATATGTCCGTCCGTATTCAGCCAACGCAAATTAACCACAACAATAATAGCTGCGGTAATAATATGCGTAGGTATATACGAAAAGTTCGAACATGCAAAATCTCCTCTCAAACGATTGCGTGTATTTTAGCACACTGTTTTATATTTGTAAAGAGCTTTTTGCAAATTTATCCACCAAAAATATATTCTTATGCATTTTTACAAAAAATTCACCAAGTTTTTTAGTAATGGTGTATAATATCCGTATTGAGAGGTGTAGCTTATGAAATACAGTCACATTGTTTGGGATTTTAACGGCACTATACTTGATGACCTGAACCCGTGCATCGATGTGCTTGCAAGCATGATGAACAAGCGAAATCTTGGGTGCATAAGCAAAGAAGAATATTTGGCTGTTTTTGGGTTCCCCATTAAATCTTACTATGAAAAATTGGGCTTTGACTTTTCGAAAGAGGATTACGGTATTATGGCAAACGAATGGTCAAAGCTTTATAAAGCTGCTGCTGAGGATTGCGGTATTTGCGTAGGTGTTGCGGAAGCGTTAAATTATTTTAAAAGCCTTGGCTTGCCCCAATATATCCTTTCCGCAACTGAACACGGTATGCTTACGGAGCAAGTTACATCCCTTGGAATCGACGGATATTTTACAGAGCTTCTTGCCCTTAAAGACTTCCACGCCGTAAGCAAAGTTTCCTTGGGTAAGGAGTGGGCAGAAAAAACAAAGCCCGACAGAGTTTTATTTATCGGCGACACGGTGCACGATTATGAAACCGCCGCCGCCATGGGTGCCGAGTGCGTTCTTATTGCCGCAGGTCATCAATGCAGAGAAAGACTTAAAGTCTGCGGTGTGCCTATTCTCAACAGCGCAACGGAGCTTATTGAGTTTTTTAACCAAAACAATATTTAAACAGCACGCAAAAAGGGGCTGTCTCAAATGCTCAAAGAGCAATCGAGGCAGTCCCTTTCTAAATTATGCAGTTTTACTGTTGATTGTTTTCCTGAGCGGAAGCTGATGCATTAGCCGCTTTTATAGCTGCAACCGCTTTGCCGGAAATGCCGGATACAAGACCGGGCATAAGAAGAACGACAACACCGATGATGGTGAATATAAGACCTACCCACCAGCCGCCTGCCATTGCACATTCGTCAGCGGTAAGAGCGCCTATCAAGCCGAATATAAGGCAGAAGATCTGAATACCGTAGTATGCAAGATGTGTAAGTCTGCCGAGTGCTATACCCTTAAGTGCGGGAACCAATGCACCCAAGTTAATGATGTTGCTTGCCAAGTATGCCAAAAATACGAAAATATTTATGATCATAAACACCTTAACAAGAACCATAAGACCGCTAACGTCGCTGAGAGGAGTACTGTAACCCATAAAGCTGGGGCCGCCGTAAGGACCGAACTTCAGGTCGATAAGGCCGGAATCCGCCTTATACCAAGAGGTAATAAGGGTAAAGAAGAAAACGAGAGTGGTAATAGACATAGAAACTATCTTACCAACGTTAAACTTAAGAAACAAACTGCCCATTGCAGGAGCCGCCTTGGGAGCAGCGGCAGCCGCTTGTTCACAAGAACAGGTGCTTCCATCGGGAATTTGCTTGCCACATTTGCTACAGAACATAGAATGACCCTCCAAAAATTCATTTTATATTCATATTATACATCACACAGAGCTGTATGTCAACAGCTTTAGGAAAAATTTTGCACATTTTGTGATACTTACAAGCAGGCGCTCATAATGTAGTGCATTTAAGCATATACGCCGACAATTGATTTACTTATATTTATGATTTTTAACGTTAAAAACCCTTGACATTTTTTCTATCTTATTATATACTTATGATGTAGTTTGGTGTGTCTTGTGACGTGCCGAAAATTTAAATAACAAAAAGGAGACCAAGTAAATGAAAAAGCGTTTATTGTGCTTAGTAATGGCATTGGCTATGATCACAACAGCCTTTTGCATTACTTCAACATCTTCCGCTATCACTGATGCGGAATTTGTAGCCCCCGTTATTGAGATTCCCGAATATCTCAAGATTACAGACAGTGACCTTATCACCGATAATCAGACCGTGATTTTGGCTGAAGGTACCCGTCACGAGCAGACCCTTACCTCAGAGTTTATAGTTGAGGGTCAGGCTAACCGTCCCACCTCCGTAAACGGTGTTTATAACTATCAGAGATACGTTCTCATCCACAACACCGGTGCTTACCCCTCCACCTCTACCGCACTTGCAAACCACAACTACGGCAGAGGCGGCAGTGCTGAGGTTTCTTGGCACTTCACCTGCGGTAACGACGGCATTTATCAAATGATCCCCATCAATGAAAAAGGCTGGCACGCAGGCGGTAACTACTGGACCGATTCCACCATCGGCGACAAGCTCGAAAACTGCTCTAACAGCACTACCGTAGGTATCGAAACCGCTACTCCCGGCTTCCCTGCTGACAACAACTTCAGCGGCGAACATTGGGACAGTGATGAACTTTACGAGTGGTACGAAGTAACCTTCGACAAGACTGCTACCTACCTTGCAATCCTTGTTGCTACCCTCTTCGTAAAGATGAACTTCAACCCCTATACTCAGCTTGCTACCCACTATCAGTCTGCGGCTAAGAACTGCCCCATGCAGATGAGATACATATTCGGTACCAACGCTCAGTTCACCATCGACGGTACCTACTTCAAGGTATTTAAGGACAGAATGTACGACTACTATGAAGCTCTCGGCGGTTCTTATCTTCCCACCGATACCTTCTATAACATTTACTACAACCCCACAAACAAGGTTTACAGCACCGGTCTTTACAAGGCTACTGCAGACCTTACCGTTTACCGTGCAGGTAACACCTCTACCGAAGTTGTAGGCACCGTATCCGCTGACGAAGTTGTTGACGTTACCGTTGCTTCTTGGCAGTGGGGTAAGATCACTCTTACCGACGGCACCAAGGGTTGGATCAACCTTGATACAAACGTTGAATTTGTAACCGGCGAATATGACTACGGTACTTACAGAACCGCAGAAGGCGAAATAGTTAACGTTACCGCTATCGACGGCACCACCGCAACCTATGAAGGCGGCACCGCTGACATAACCACTCTTACCAGAGTTTACAAAGTTACCGTTGAAGGTGACACCGCATTCGGTTCCGAGCCTAAGTATTTGGCTTCCGGCGATACCTTTGAAGTAACCGCAGTTCCCGCAGTTGCTCCCATGTTGTTTGACATTTGGGAAGTAAGCTACGGCGCAGCTTCCATAGAAGAAAAGACTGCTGAAACCACCACAATTACCGTTCTTGATTGCGACGTAACCGTTAAGGCTACTTACCGTGACAAGTACGACCTCTTCGTAGAATCCGGCACAGGCTCCGGCAGATACGCTGTAGGTGATGCAGTTACCGTTACCGCAAGAGCTTCCATAGGCAAGACCTTCGTAAGCTGGGCGATCGAAAGCGGCGCAGGTACATTTGCCGATGCAACTGCTTTCTCCACCACCTTTACCATGGGCGAAGCTGATACCGTAATTTACGCAATTTATGAAGACGCAGTAAACTTCGACCTTACCGGCCTTACCAACTACGCTCTTAACAAGAGCTACGTATACGAATGGAAAGATATGACCGGCAGCAATATCGCTTGGTACAACGCTATCTTCATGCGCGACGTTGACAGTGTAATACTTACCGACGGTGTTTGCGAAGACGATAATTCTTACTCTTTAGACGACAAGTTTGCCGCTGTTGTAGGTACCGAAGGCACCGGTGTGATCACCGTTGATTTGGGCGCTAACTACAACGTTAACAGAATAGTTATCCGTGACTTCGTTATCCAGTCCAGCTGGGGCGATATCCAAAACCTCGCAGTTACCACCTCTACCGACGGTGTAAACTTCGTTGGCGTTGAAAGCTTCACCGATTCACTTTACCACTCCTTCGAATATGACGAAGAAGAAGAAGAATACGTGAAGATCAGCGAAACTCTTTATACTCACTGCGTTGACTTCGTTCCCGCTGAAGCAAGATACGTAAGACTTACATATAAGTCCAGCAAATACGTTACTGCATTCACCGAAGTTGAAGTTTACGGTGCAGAAGGTCAGAATCCTCCCGCTCCTCCCGTAGATGATCCCTCCGAAGAACCTTCCGAGGATCCCTCCGAAGATCCCTCTTCCGGCGATTCCGACGTTACTTCCGATGAACCCGTAGAAGCAGTTTACGGCGACGTTAACGGCGACAACGAAATCAACAGCCTTGACGCTGCTCAAACTCTTAAGTATGATGCTATGATGATCGAGCTTTCCGAAGTTGCACTCGTTGCAGCTGATGTAAACGGCGACGGCAGTGCAAACAGCCTTGACGCTGCTCAGATCCTCAAGTATGATGCTATGATGATTACTGAGTTCCCCGTTGAAGCACAATAAACGTTAATAAATAAATGAATAAATGCCGCAGCTTTGGCTGCGGCATTTATTGAGTTATCAATAATAAAAGCGCAATTTTGCCGCAAATATCACAAAAGCTTGTAAGTACGGAGAAGATAATAATGTTAAATTTAAGAGAAACTCAAAAAGAACTGCTAAAACCCCACATAGGTCTTGGATGTATAGCGGCAGACTTTACCATGGGCAACGGTAACGACACCCTTTGGCTGTCCAAGCAAGTTGGTATAGGCGGCAAAGTTTATGCGTTTGACGTTCAGGATGATGCCTTGGCAAACACAAAAGCTTTGTTGGAAAAGGAAGGCTGCGAAAACAACTACGTATTGATCAAAGCTTCCCACCATTTGCTGAAGAACCATATAAAAGAACCTTTGGACCTTGGCATATTCAATTTGGGTTTTTTACCCGGCGGAGATAAAGGACTTACCACGCTAAGAGAAACCACGTTGCCCGCCATTGAAGAGGCTATATCAATATTAAAGCCCGGAGGGTGTCTTATGATCGCGGTATATCCCGGCCACGAGGAAGGGCGGCTTGAGGGAGAGCTTATTTGCAAAACCTTGGCAGAATATGACCAAAAACAGCTTTCCGCTTATAGGTTCAACGTGCTTAACGCCCCTACCTCACCTTATTTTATATTTATTGAAATCAACAAAAAATACAGAGGCGGGGATAAAATTTGATAAAAGATTGCAAGCTATTTAAAGATATAGATGAAAAACGTATATGGGAATATATTTCCGCCGTAAACGGCATAAAGCGCAGTTACGGAAACGGGCAGACCGTGATAGAACAAGGGGAATGTATTGACAAGTTGGGAATTGTTATATCAGGTAAACTTAAAGCCTTCAGATATTCCGAAGATGGGAACGCAGGTTTTATTTCTTCTTTTTCCGAAAACCGGATATTTGCAGATTTTTTAGCTATAAGCGGATGCAAAAAAAGTCCCGTATCTTTAACTGCAGACGGTGTATGCGATGTGCTTTTGATACCTGCCGTCGCTCTTTTCAGAACAACAGCGGGGTTTGAATATGAATGTAAGCAGATAGCTTTTAATTTGTTAAGTCTTTTCTCCGACCAGTTTTTTGAGCTGAAGGATAGAGTTTATTGCCTTACCGCCCCTACGTTAAGGGAGAAAATCATTCGGTTTCTATCGCTGTTTAATGATGACGGTAAGCCGTTTACCATCCCCTACTCCCGTCAGGAGTTGGCGGAGTATCTGAACGCGGAGCGCAGCGCTTTAAGCCGCGAGCTGATGAGGATGGTCAACGATGGCATAATTGACTGTCAAGGCAGAAAATTTTTACTAAAAATTAGGTAAGATTGTTGTTGACATTTTTCCCTTTTATGATACAATATTCATGGTATTTTTTACACAAAAAATTTATGGAGGATGAGCTTTAAGGCTCAGCAAAAACTATGGACGTGCTGTTTCAGTATTTTGGCCGCATTGATTGGCAAATGCCCGTAATGTGGCTGATTGGCGGTTTGCTTATCTATTTGGCAATCAAAAAAGATATGGAACCCACTTTGCTGTTACCTATGGGTTTCGGCGCTATTCTTATGAACCTGCCTACCCCTTTGGCAAAGGATGCCGCAGGCAATTTGGTTGAATCCGAAGGTGTCAGCGAAGTTCTTGAGACACTTTATAACGCGGGTATAGCTAACGAGCTTTTCCCTCTTATACTGTTCATCGGTATAGGCGCGATGATTGATTTCGGTCCTCTGCTTTCTAATCCGAAAATGCTTCTTTTCGGTGCCGCTGCTCAGTTTGGTATATTCTTCACCTATTTCGTAGCTTCTATGTTCTTTGATATAAAGGATGCGGCTTCTATCGGTATTATCGGTGCCGCTGACGGTCCCACCGCAATAGTTGTTTCCCAAACCTTAGGTTCTAATTATATCTCCGCTATTACCGTTGCGGCATACTCTTATATGGCTTTGGTGCCTATTATTCAGCCCCCCGTTATTAAGCTTATAACCACCAGAAAAGAACGTCTTATAAGAATGGAATATAAGCCTGCGGCTGTTTCCAAATCCACACGCATACTGTTCCCCATCATTATAACCGTATTGGCAGGTCTTTTTGCTCCCGCTTCCGTTGCTTTGGTTGGCTTCCTTATGTTCGGTAACCTTATCAGAGAGTGCGGTGTACTTGAAAATCTTTCCGCTACCGCACAGAAAGAGCTGGCAAACCTGGTTACTTTGTTCTTAGGTATTACCATTGCCTTCACTATGAGAGGTGAAAAGTTCCTTACCCCCGCTACCTTGCTTATTATGGGTCTTGGTCTTTTTGCATTCGTATTTGATACCGTTGGCGGTGTTATGCTTGCAAAGCTTCTTAACCTGTTCAGCAAGAAGAAGGTTAACCCCATGGTTGGTGCGGCAGGTATTTCCGCATTCCCCATGGCTTCCAGAGTTATTCATAAGATGGGCCTTAAAGAAGACCCTCAGAACTTCCTTCTTATGCACTCTGCAGCTGCAAACGTTTCCGGTCAGATCGCTTCCGTTATTGCCGGCGGTTTGATTCTGGGTTTAGTTCAGGGATGAGGTGAATGATGATGAAAAAAGTATTAGTATTATTATTTACCGTAGCTCTTGTAATTTCCTGCAGTGCGATAATTGCTTCCGCTAACGAATCTGTTGAAGAATCCAACGGTGTGTTTGTTCCTTGCGAAAGCGTTGAGGATTCAGAGCCCATCAAAATCCCCAATGATTTAGTTGACTATCCCGAAAGTGAAGAGATAATAACCATCGGCCCTATAGACACCGAAGAATCCGATGAAAGCTCAGATGTTGAAGCAGAAGACTCTGTAAGCCAACAAGATTCCGATGGAATCGTCGACGATGAAGCAGAGGACGATGATATGGGTGTTGAAATCAAGTTCTCTACGGACAGAATTTCTACTTCCCTGAAGCACATGGGTATCGGTCTTGCAGGAGTTATGATGGTACTTGCACTGATCGGTGCTGTGGTATTCGTTCTTAACAAGGTATTTAAATCCAAATAACCAACACAAATCATCCCGATAAAAATAAGCTTGGAGCGTGCTCCAAGCTCAGATTACTGACAAAGGCACAGAGCACGAAAAAGAAAGCAAACAAATACAATGAAGTAGAAAAATAAGGGGGCAAGCCTCCTTATTTTTCTGCATTTTGTTATATTTTTTCGTTCAAAACGAACCTCGGCTCACAGTA
>JAFQHW010000059.1 GCA_017397805.1 Clostridia bacterium
AGTGCCGTCTGCATTCTTACCCGTTACGAGTCCGAAGGTGCATCCCTTGTAGCTTTGGCTGTTGTACATATTCAGGGGATACCCGTTCCAAGTGACTTGACCGTAGGCGGTACCCGAATTCGTGTTACCGAATGCAAGCTTAACGGTATTCTGTGCCGCGGTAAAGCTGTTAATGCCCTCGTTGTAGGTAGCCGCATACCAAACTCCCGATTCGGTTTGCTCCGTTGTAAGATAAGCTTTACCCGTGGAGTCGTGTATATCTCCGTCCGTAATATCGTAATCGTAAAACTGAACGCTGTTTGTATAGGTGCCGCTAACCTCGTTGTATATCAATCTTAAAATCGTGTCGTCGGTTATATGTATGCGGGTGGACGATGCCGATTCTGCCCTGTTTGTGAAAGAAACGTCCGCACCGTATACGGTCCAATCCGCTTGGTTGGTGCTGGTTTCCGATTTTCCCGATTTTAGCACCCAAACCTGATAAAGCTCAAAGTTTGCCGACTGTCTGTTTTGGTCTATATACGCAATGCCGGGAGCTTTTACGTACTCAAATTCCTTAGCCGCATACATGGGCGCAAGCTCCAAATGAGTTGCCATTACGTATTTGTTAGTGCCTGTTATCAACTTCAGGTGAGCGTCCAACAAGCCGTTGCCTACCGTATAGGTTGCGCCGTTTTGCGGAAGTGAGGCGTTGGAGTTATCCAATACCGCTATGTTCGCATCTCCCGTGGTATCAAATATTGTTGTGTGGGAGTAATACTGGACGGTATAAACGGGGTTGGTGGTGGAATAAAGGGCAACAGCCACGGTCTTGCCCACCAAAGGAGTTTCAAGGCTTACGCTATCGCTTGCTTTCGTAGCGTAGGACGTTTCCCTCAGTCCTATGTCCTCTCCCACGTCATCAAACGCCGTTAATGCAAGAACCTTTCCGCCTGATGCCGTGTCCGTTTGTGCCAACGGTTTTAATACCGTGCCGTCTTTTGCGCACATTGCCGCAAATCCGTCGTCCACCATCTCTTGCTTTGCCGTTATCTCACAGCTTATTTCGCACTTGTCCGTAT
Organism: Clostridia bacterium; assembly: GCA_017397805.1. Lineage (GTDB taxonomy): Bacteria > Bacillota > Clostridia > Oscillospirales > CAG-382 > SIG636. Next base: position 1,062 of record JAFQHW010000059.1, read on the forward strand.
TAAGAACGGCGCCTTCGTAGGTGAAAACGAGATTAAAGGCTAACAGCTTGTAAAGCTCTTCGTCACCCAAGTTGTTTTTTGCATACTTTACGTAGCCGTTATAGGCGGCGCTTTTGGGGTTTAACGCGGTAACCGACAGCTTCACGTTTTCCGCTTCAGCATCGCGAACCGCTTCGTCCTCGTTTTCAAATCCCGCTCTACCTGTGATATAAAAATTAAAAATCAAATCATCGTTTTCGTATGAGATGACGTTATCCATTTTTATACCCGCCGACGGTTCCATGGTTATGGCGGGAAGTATCAGCGCGTAGGTGGTAATGAATACCGTGAAAGCCGAAAGCACGCTTATTATCCTATGCCAAAACCGCCTTCGCTTATGAGCTCTTTCATATTTTGCAGTGGTGATCGTATTATTCTTCAATGCTTTATCACCCCTTTCATTGCTTATTTTTTATTAGTTTATGCCGCCGAAGCCGGATAAGGGCCAAACGCGGAAAACTATTTTGCCTACTATTTCTTCTACGTCTATGCAGCCAATCAATGCGTTTCGGCTGTCTACGGACGTTTCTCTGTTGTCGCCAAGAACGAAAACCGTATTTTCGGGTACCGTGTAAGGGTACTGAATATCGCTTTCCCCCTCGGCTTTTTCGTTTATATAAGGCTCGTCAAGAAGTACGTCGTTTACTATTACCGTTCCGTCCTTTTCTATAACGATTGTATCGCCTGCCGTGCCTATAACACGCTTAACCAATATCTGGTTGTTGTAATAGAAGCAACATATATCGCCTCTGTTTAAATCATCCGTTTTTATTGATACCACTATCTCACCGTTTTCCAAGGTGGGGTTCATGGAGTTGCCGTATATCTCAAGCACGGGCAAGAAAAGAGTTGCTATCAATACCGAAATGGCGGCCACCACCAGAAGTGAGAAAAAGGTGGTTTTGAGAAGCTTTTTATATCTTTGCTTGTACTTTACGCGGACAAGCTCATCCTCCAACTGTTCGGATGACGGTAATTCCTTTTCGGAAACTTCGTCGTACATGTTATCTCCTTAATCGTTACTTGCCTTGAGGCTTTCCAAATACATCTCGCTTGCTTTTTGCGCCGCCTCAAACACGCCCGACAGCTTCAAAGCCGCCTCTGCCAAATTGCCTGAAGATTCGATCTTAACGATTTTATCCGCCAGCTTTTCCTCAAGCTCTTTAACACGCTTTTCAAGCTGTTCGCTTTTTCGTGTTTGAATAATGAGCAGTTCCAAAAGCTCTTTTCTGTTCAGCTTTTTAAGCTCTTTATCTGCCACTTCAACCAAGCCTCTCTTTGTTGTAGTTTTGTATGGCGTCAGCCATCATTTCTTTGCTTACGGGTCTTACCCCGAAGAACGTGCAACCCATCCGATAGGATTGTATGGCAAAGTTTGCATCATCCGATATCCACACTACGGGGACCTCAGGACTTGCTCTTTTTGAAGCCATTACAGCCTCCATCCCTTCCGCGCCGTCGGATATAATTATCGTCAAGTCAATAACGCTCGTGGTTTCCGCAAGCGTTTTTATAAACTCATCGTAATCGTCAGCGCTTATGTATTCAACGTGCCTGTATTGCAACTGGGCAACGTCGTCAAGACAAGATATACAGCCGTTGCAATCTTCTTTTGTACCGTATATTAATATCCGCACTTCGCACCCTCCAAATTGCAAATTTATCTTACGAGGAAAGTATAACATCCCAATTTTTTGAGGTCAATACGTTTGACTCAAGTGGTAAAAAAGCGACTCAAGTGGTAATATTTGACTTGACTTGAAATTCCCGTAGTGCTATACTCTTTATTAGAAAATGGTTAAAGATTGGGGCTTCAATTATGAGAATTGCGCTGGTTGACGATGAAAAAACTCAAAAAGAGCTTCTGAAAACGTATATTGGCAAGGAGCTTAGTTCTTTAGGGGACAAAGGCTATAAAATAAGCGAATTCGATAGTGGAGAGAGCTTTCTTGAGTCCTTTAAGGAAGGACTTTTTGACCTTATCATCCTCGATATTTATATGGGTAAGCTTACGGGGATGGAAGTGGCTTACCGTGTGAGGGCTGTGGATGAGCACGTGATTATTGCCTTTTGCACCTCCAGCAACGAGTTCGCCAGCGAAAGTTATGAGGTCAACGCCAAGCACTATTTACGCAAACCCATAACGGAGGAAAGCGTTTCCAAAATGTTTCGCCGTTTCGACCTTGACCTTATAGAAAAAAACAGAGTGATAAATCTGCCCGACGGTAAAAGTATAATGCTCAGGAAAGTATTATATACCGAATACAGCAACCATAACGTGTGCATATATTCGGCGGACGAAGGGTGCCACCGTATAAGGATAAGTCAGGGCAGTATAGAAGAATTGTTGACAGCCCACGGGCATTTTTGCTCACCCTACAAGGGTACGGTGGTGAACTTTTATGCCGTTGAATTCGTTTCGGAGGACAGCGTTAAGTTGACAGACGGTACGGTCCTGCCCCTCACGCGCAGACGCCAAAAAGAGTTCAAGGATGCTTATACCAAATTTCGTTTTAATCGCATGCGAAAGGAAACGGGAACGATATGAACGTATCGGAAATGATAGAAAGAACGCTTTCTATGTTGATAACTTATCTGCCTCCCATAATAATCGCCTTAGTTCCTTTTAGGGATACACTCAGGTTTTCCAAAGCGGTTACCGCGCTTTTGGTTTCGGTGCTTTGCGCGTGTATTCTTTTCGTAAGCTTTAATGTATATGCAGATCTGACGAATTATATACTGTTGCCTTTAAGCCTTGTTATTTGTGCTGCTTTTGCAGTTGTTGCCATCAAGGCTCATCCGGGTAAAATAATATTTACCATTATAATTCTTTCCAATATAACGAACTGTGTTATGGTCGTTTCAACGTGGTTGGAAAGAGTGCTTTTCGGAGCAGAAGCGGCGATAAAGTATATGAATTATACGAATGTTATAAGCACGCTTGCGGTGAGCGTTTTGATAATATCGCCTATTTATATCTACTTCAACGGCATATACCGCGAGGGTATATCCAAAAATATAAAGAGCGCTGCTTGGAAGTTCCTCTGGATAATACCCGCATCTTTTTATATTATGTGGGTGCACCATCTTGAGGACAGCGGCGTGGGATTGACCGAGCTCGCCTTCGAAACGGGCCATGCCGTGTTCTTCCTCGTTCTTAACGCAGGAGCGTTTTTTGCTTACCACACGGTTATAAGGATGATAGATACTCAGGCCCAAAATTTGGAGCTCGAACAAATAAACAATCAGCTGACGATTCAAACGCTTCAGCACGAAAACCTGACGGAGCGCATTGCCGAGGCAAGGCGTGCAAAACACGACGTTCGCCATCATATAACCTTTTTGGACAGCTGCTTGCAAAAGGGTGAATATGAGAAGGCTGCGGAATATCTTAAAAGCTATGAAAAAAGCCTGCCCGACGACAGCGCGATTGTGTTCAGCAAGCACGACGTTATTAATTCCTTGCTTTTGTATTATGCACAGCTTTCAAAAAATAACGGTGTGGATTTCGACGTTATTATCATGGACGTTCCGAAAGAAATAAATTTGCCCGACTCCGTTTTTTCCGTAGTGTTCGGAAACCTTTTAGAAAACGCGCTTGAAGCTTGCTGTGAGCAAAGCGAGGGCGACCGTGTAATCGCCTTGAAGTGTAAAGCAGATAAGAATTCGTTCTTTTTACATTTGGAGAATACCTACAACGGTAAAACCGTGCGTCGAAGCGACGGAGGTTTTTTAACAAGCAAAAAACACGGAAGCGGCTTAGGAATTGACTCTGTGAGGAAAGTAGCCGAAAACTATGACGGTATTTTAGAAACGGGAGAAGCAAACGGAAGGTTTTCCGTTTCGCTTTTCTTGAACTTGCCGCAAGAATAATTTTAACATAAGAAAATCCGAGATTTGCGAAGAAGCAAACCTCGGATTTTTGGTTTTTATTAAACTTATTTTTTGAGCTCTCTTTCAAGCCAGATCATGCCTATTTCAAATGCGTCGAAGAAAGAGTTCTTTTCGCATTGCTTAATAACCTTTTCGTTAAAGGTTGCGGTTTCGGAAGTGCTTTGAATCTGCACAAGAACCTTGGTTGCTACATCCAAGTCTCCGCTTTTTTTGCTTTCCAATATATTCATAAACAGAATACATTTATCGGTAGGCAAACCGTAAAACAAAAAGTTGCCTTGACGAACCAGGGGCTTGCCCTTGTAGGTTAATACGTTTTCCATATCAATAACTCCTTAATTAATATCTACACACGAAGAAAATCCTGAACGAGCACGTGCATAAGCTCATACCTATCCATTTTGCTTATAATGGAACGGGCGTTGTTGTAGCTTGTAATGTAAGTGGGGTCCTCAGACATTATATAGCCTACTATTTGGTTTATAGGATTATAACCCTTTTCCTTTAATGCATCATAAACCTGGGTAAGCTGTTTGCGCAGTTCGGCATTCTTGTCGTTGGAAATGTTGAACTGTTGTGTTTTTTGTCCGTTTTGTGCGCTCATAATATTCTCTCCTTTGTAAACACTTTGTGGTTGGTTTAGGTTTTAAGAACGAAGGGTTATGCCCGCCTCTGCTTCCAATCTGCGCAGAATGTTGGATACTGCCTTGTCTGCATCCGCATCGTTCATGGTCTTGTCAGCCAATCGGAAAACAAGACTGTAAGCCACGCTCTTTTTGCCTTCGGGTACACCGGCACCCTTATATACGTCGAACACCTTGAGGCTCTCCAAAGCCTTGCCGGCGGAGCCTACTATCATATCGGCAACGGCACCTGCTTCAACGGCATCGTCCATTACCAAGGCCAAGTCGCGGCTAAGGGCAGGGAAGGCGGGAAGCTTCTTAAACTGCTTGCTGTTATCGCACGTGTCAATAAGCTCTTTCACGTACAGAACTGCAGCGTAGGTGTTCTTGCTGAGGCCGTATTCTGCCGCAACCGCGGGATGAATCTGACCGAATACGCCAAGCACTTTCTTGCCGTTAATGAGTCTTGCACATATACCGGGGTGGAAGCCGGCTTCGGTACAGGATTCTACCTTGTAAGCCTTTACGTTGACGCTGTCAAGCAAAGCCTCCACGTAACCTTTAAGGTCGTAAAAATCACCCATACCGTCCATGGCAAGCACGAACTCTTTTCTCTCGTCGGACATACCGTCCTCGGTGGGGTAATAAACGGTAGCGCATTCAAACAAAGCTATCTTCTCTGCCTTGCGGTTGCGGTTGTACGCTACTACGTCCAGCATAGAGGGCAAAGCAACGGTACGCATAACCGAGGTATCCTCACCCAAGGGGTTGATAAGCTTAATGCTGTTTCTCTTTGCATCGTCTGCTGCCATGCCTATTCTGTCATAAGCCTTGGGGCTTATAAAGGAGTAGGTGGCTATCTCGTAAAATCCGTTCAAAACCGCGGCAGATTTCAAATCAGCAACGAGCTTTTGGCTCTTGCTGTAGGAGCCAACGGCAACCTCGCCTTTGAAAAGGGTGGAGGGGATATTGTTATAATCGTAAAGACGGGCAATTTCTTCAGCAATATCTGCCGTTCTTTCCATATCCATTCTGAAAGGAGGCACGATAAGCTCGTCACCGTCAACTATCATTTCAAGAGGCTTTAGCATTTCCGCCATCTGTTCACGGCTGAAATCTACGCCGATAAGCGCGTTGATACGCTTAGGATCGAAGGGGATGCGGCGGGGCGCTATATCAGCGTTGCATATATCGATTATACCCTCTGCTATATCACCGCAACCGAGCATGGAAACAAGCTCAAGCGCTCTCTTGAGTGCGGGAACGGTGTTGCAAACGGGCAAGCCTTTTTCAAACTTACCGCTGCTTTCGGTTCTCAGACCGCAATCTCTTGAAGTGTGTCTGATGTTGGAACGGTCAAAGTTTGCAGACTCAAACACAACGGTTACGGTGCTGTCCAATATCTCGCTGTTAAGACCGCCCATAATGCCTGCCAAAGCAACAGGTTTTTCGCCGTCTGCAATGCAAAGCATACGTTCTTCAAGGGCGTGTTCGTTACCGTCAAGGGTGGTTATACGCTCTCCCGCTTTAGCGTTGCGAACAACTATCTTCTTTGAGGTAATGTAATTGTAGTCAAAGGCGTGCATGGGCTGACCGTACTCAAGCATTACGTAGTTGGTAATGTCAACGATGTTGTTGATGGGACGTACGCCTGCCGCCTTTAATCTTGCTCTGAGCCATAAAGGACTGGGCTCAATCTTTACGTTGGTAACCACTGCCGCGGAATAACGGGGGCAAAGAGTGGTGTTTTGTATGTCAACACTTATATAATCTTCAACCTTGCCTGCATTTTCAGCCACCTTGTATTCGGGCGCCTTCAAGTTTAAAGGCTTGCCGATGGAAACCGCCGCTTCTCTTGCTATGCCTATAAAGCCCAAGCAGTCGGGTCTGTTAAAGGTAAGCTCAAAATCTATAACCTCGTCACGCATTTTAAGTGCATCACGAATATCCTGACCGTTATAGCATTCCTCTTGAATAAGGAATATACCGTCATCCTCTGCGTAGGGGAAGTCGTTAAGAGTAAGTCCCAACTCGTGGATGGAGCAAAGCATACCTTCGGAAGGAAGACCTCTGAGCTTGCCCTTCTTTATCTTGGTACCGTCAACAAGAACGGCACCGTCAAGACAAACGGGAACCTTAGCGCCCGGCACAACGTTGGTTGCTGCGGTTATTATTTGAACGGGTTCTGCCGCACCTACGTCTATTTTGCATACGGTAAGTCTGTCTGCATCGGGGTGCTTTTCCGTGGAAAGAACCGTACCCACAACTATGTTTTGCAAGTTTTCGGGCAACGTTTCCCAACCTTCGGCTTTCGTGCCCGTATATGTCATAACGTCAGCTAACTTTTTAGCATCTACGTCTATGTCAACAAAATCTTTTATCCAATTAAGTGAAACCTTCATAATCCTTTGACCCTCCCTTAGAACTGTGATAAGAAGCGCAGGTCGTTTTCATACAGATGGCGCATATCGTCAATGCCGTATTTTATCATAACGACACGCTCCAAACCTACACCAAAGGCAAAACCGCTGTATATCTCAGGGTCTATGCCGCAGTTTTCAAGCACGTGGGGGTGAACCATACCGGCGCCCAATATTTCTATCCAACCCTCGCCCTTGCAAAGACGGCAACCCTTGCCGCCGCAAACGAAGCAGCTAACGTCAACTTCCGCAGAAGGCTCCGTAAACGGGAAGTTGTGTGGGCGAAGTCTTGTGCGGGTTTCTTCACCGAAATAGATCTTAGCAAATTGTTCAAGGGTACCCTTAAGGTCTGCAAGGCTTATATCCTTACCCACCACAAGTCCCTCCAACTGATGGAACATAGGGGAGTGAGTGCCGTCAACCTCGTCGCAACGGTAAACTCTGCCGGGAGAGATTATGCGTATGGGAGGCTGTTTGCCCTGCATGGCTCTGATCTGTACGGGAGAGGTCTGGGTGCGCAACAAAACTTCGGGAGAAATATAAAACGTATCCTGAAAATCTCTGGAGGGGTGGTCTGCAGGCGCGTTAAGCGCGTCGAAGTTGTTGTATGCCAACTCAACTTCGGGACCTTCGGCAATGGTAAACCCCATGCCTACGAATATATCGGAAAGCTCCTTTTCAACCTGAGATAAGGGGTGAAGTCTGCCGGGCTTTTTGCTGTTTGCGGGCAGAGTAATGTCTACTCTCTCTTTAGCCAGGCGTGCTTCAAGCTCCTTAGCCTTTATATCGGAAAGCTTTGCACCTACTGCGGCTTCTATTTTTTCTCTTACCTCGTTAGCCAAAGCACCTATTACGGGTCTTTCTTCGGGGGTAAGACCGCCCATTCCTCTCAAAATAGCGGTAAGCGCACCTTTTTTGCCCAAGTATGCCACCTGTGCCGCTTTAAGAGTAGGCTCATCTGCCGCCGTGTCCACCTCGGACAAAGCTTTTGCAAGTATCTCCTCAAGCTGTTTCTTCATAATTCTTCGATATCCTTTCGAGTGTATGCGTATTTTTTATAAATATCACTTACGGTGTTTTCCATACCGTAGCGTGCTATGTTTTGTAATATATCTGTGTAAACCGAAGGCTCAGCCAACCCCACCGCCGCAGAAAAGCGAACACCGCTTGCTCTCAGCGTAAGGGAAATATCCTCGGTATGCAGAAGCGCTTCCTCATAGCCTCCGTAATGCTTTATAAGGGGATTAAAGCGACCCTTTTCATAATCAGCCTTCAAATCGTCAACAGCATCGATTATGTAAATATATCTGCCGATGTGATAACCCGCCTCGTAGCATATGGCGCGCTCGTTTCCTTCAAGACCAAAGGAGGCAATCTCTCCCAAGGCTTGGGCACTGCTGTCGGCATAAGTGTCAAGGGTGTGGCTCTCGCCGTCTTTTTCCAACTGCGCTAAAGCATCCAAGTGCACCTTCACCTTACCGTAAAGCTCAGGATACAAAAGGGCGGACTTTTTGTTCATCCGTTTAAATAAAGGGAACACGATGCGTCTTCCCAACCGTTTAAGCCCTCTCTCGTCCCTAACGTCGTCCTCTGCTTTGCAGTAGGCAAGGCACGCAAAGGCGGCGGCAGTGTAGGTAAACACCGAGTCACAGCATAAGCAATTCTTTTTTTTGAGGGTGAAAGGGCACCGCCTTTTGGCAACGCAGGGACTTGCCTTTTCTACGGCTAAACGCAAAGCGGCAAGTGCGGTAAAGTCATAGCTTAAAAACAGTCTGCTCAACCTTGATACGTTTTTGCCGCCGTTGCGGCAAAGGCCGCAGTATATCGCTTTATACAGCTCGTATTCTTTTACCAAAAGCTCCTCAGGCTGAGGTTTTACATACCCAAACAAAAGCTACGCCACCTTTCTTTTCAGTTTAACATAAAATACTCGTTTTGGCAATAGCTTTTTTTGCTTTTTTACTTTGTATATTATAAAATATTTTAAAAAAATAAAGGAGTTTTTAAAATTTTAGCGTATATTATCTAAAGTAGGGGATTATTGTGCCTATCATATGGAAGGACGGGTGGATTTTGTGAGCGCTAAAGCAACGGTTTTACTGCTGGAAGAAACACAGCTTTGCGAAAAGGCTTTTAAAACGGTAAATACTAAGGGAAGACTCAGGTTTACCGAGCCGTGTCCCGTAAGGACAGAATTTCAAAGAGATAGAGATAGAATAACTCACAGCAAGTCTTTCCGCAGATTGATGCACAAAATGCAGGTTTTTATAGACCCTAAGGACGACCATTACCGCACGAGGCTTACTCATACTCTTGAGGTGGTGCAGATAGCGCGCACCATGGCAAGGGCACTTAGACTGAACGAGGATTTAACGGAGGCTGCGGCTTTAGGTCACGATTTGGGGCATACTCCTTTCGGTCACAGTGGGGAGAGGGCGCTTAACGATATAATAAGCGGCGGCTTCCGTCATTATGAGCAGAGCCTTAGAGTGGTAGACGTGCTGGAAAACGACGGAGACGGACTTAACCTTACTGCCGAGGTAAGGGACGGTATCCTTAACCATTCGGGTAAGCTGAAGGCGGCGACCTTAGAGGGCCAGCTCGTTAAGTTTGCCGATAGGATTGCATACATAAACCACGATATAGACGACGCATGCCGCGGTGGCATATTAAAGGTCGGGGATATACCGAAGGAGCTGAGCAATATATTGGGCAACAACCACAGCAACCGTATAACGGCGATGGTCAGCGCGGTTATTGCGGGCGGTACCGACGGGGACATAAATATGATAGAGCCTTACGGTTCTGCCATGATGGAGCTCAGAGCGTTTATGTTTGAAAGAGTGTACACAAGTCCTCTTGCGAAAAGCGAGGACAGTAAGGTGGCACTGCTTATAGAGTATTTGTTTGAGCATTATAAAAAGCATCCGGAGCTTTTACCGCCGGAGAACAAGAAAATGATAGAAACGGACGGCTTGGATAGGTGCATATGCGACCACATAGCCGCCATGACTGATAGATATGCAATAGCCACCTTTGAGGAGATATACATGCCCAAGGTGTGGAGTGTTTGATTAGGAGAGCAATTGATGGCTTTTTCCCAAGGCTTTTTGGAAGAATTAAAAGACAGAAACGATATAACGGAGCTTATATCAAAATACGTGGCGTTAAAACGTGCAGGAAGCGTTATGCTGGGGCTTTGCCCTTTTCATAACGAAAAGACACCGTCTTTTACGGTGTTCCCCAAAACCCGTAGCTATTACTGCTTCGGTTGCGGAGCGGGCGGCGATGCTGTAAGCTTTGTGATGGCGCTTGAAGGACTTTCCTATCCCGATGCGATAGAGCATTTGGCAAACCGCGCGGGTATGCAGCTTGAGGTGGACGATGAAAGACCGCGAAGCCGTGTCCGCCGTGACAGGGTGGTATCCGCTACCACGGAGGCGGCAAGGTTTTTTCATAAATGCCTTAACGCCCCCATAGGTCAAGGCGCAAGGGAATACTTGGAAAAACGAAAGCTTGATAATTTAACGGTGCGCCGTTTTGGCATAGGCTTTGCGCCCGACAGTTGGGATGCGCTTTCCAAGCACTTGACGGCTTTAGGTTATACGAGCGAGGAATTAGAGGCGGCTTTCCTGTGCAGAAAAGGAAAAAACGGCGGTCTGTACGACGTATTCCGTAACAGACTGGTCTTTCCGCTTATAGATACGGGCGGCGACGTGCTGGGTTTTTCCGCAAGAAGGCTTAACGAAGCGGATGACAGAAAATACGTTAACACGTCGGATACCCCCGCTTTCAAAAAAAGCAAGTTCGTATTCGGTATGAATATGGCAAAAAATTCGGGCGAAGACACGCTTATTATGTGCGAAGGCTGTATGGACGCGGTAGCGCTTCATCAAGCGGGCTTCGGTAACGCGGTAGCTACCTTGGGTACGGCAATTACCTCAGAGCAGGCAAGGCTTATCGCGCGTTATGCAAAGACCGTTTACTTGTCCTACGACAGTGACGGAGCAGGCAAAAACGCCACGCTTAAAGGTATAAAGCTTTTAAGCGAGGTGGGCGTGGGTGCAAAAATACTGGATTTGGGCGACATTAAGGATCCTGACGAGTATATAAAGCAGTTCGGCGCGGAAGCTTTCAGCAGAGTTATCAAAGGCTCTACGGGGCAAATGGACTATAAGCTGAAGGAGATAGCCGATGGCTTTAATATGAACCTACCCGAAGAAAAGCTCAGGGCGTTTGACAAAATGTGTGCCTACGGGGCGACACTTTCGGGAAAAGCAGAGCGCGAGGTCTGCGGCGCCAGAATAGGTGAGATATGCGGTATAAGCTTTTCTGCGGTTACGGAAACCATCGACAGAAAGCTGACCATAAACAAAAGCCGCGGCAAAAAGGAAGAGGCGGGCAAGGAAATGCAAAGCGCCTTGGGATTTGGCGACAAGGTCAACCGCGATAGGGTAAAGGTGCCTGCGGCGGTTATGATTGAAGAAAGGCTTTTGGGACTTCTCTTGTATAAGCCGGAGCTGTACCCGCCCGTAGCGGACAGACTAAAAGCAGAGAGCTTTATAACCGAGTTTTCAAAGAAGGTGTTTAGCCTTTATGAAGATGATTTTGCCCAAGGTAAAGAGCCTGTGCTGTCAAAAGACGGTGCTCTGACGACGGAAGAAATATCACGGGTTACGGGTATGCTTGCCGCAAGGCAATCGGTAAATGATAACGGCAAGGCGGCTTTGGACGCTTGTATAAACGCGTTGGAGCGCGAAAAGCTGAAAGCGGATTATGATGCCGACATCTCCGAAAGGGGGGCGGCGGCATTGGAAGAATATATAGCAAAACTAAAAGAAAGCAAGAAAGCATCGGAGGATAAAAAGGTATGAAAAATAACGATATAATCACGGTTGGCGAAAATAACGGTAACGCGGCAAGTTTTCAACTGGCAGAGGAAAAGAGCACTATGACGTCCAGCGAGTTTTTAGAGATGCTGGATGGCGAAGATTGTACGATAGCTCGTTTTGAGGCTTTGTATGCAGAGCTTGAAGCCAAGGGCGTTGAGATAGTAAACGACCACGAGAACGGTATTTTCGAGGACGTTGACGAGGAAGCTGAGGACTTGGAAAAATGCCAGGAGGACGTGGACGAGCTTCTTTCCAAGGACGGTCTTCCCATGGACGACCCTGTTCGTATGTATCTTAAAGAAATAGGTAAGGTTCCCTTGCTTTCTGCGGATAGGGAGCTTGAGCTGGCTTGCAAGATGGCATCGGGCGATATTAACGCCAAGAAACAGCTCGTTGAAGCTAACCTCAGACTTGTTGTAAGTATAGCAAAACGCTACGTAAACCGCGGTATGTTCTTCCTTGACCTTATCCAAGAGGGTAATTTAGGCCTTATGCGTGCGGTTGAAAAGTTTGACTACAATAAGGGTTATAAGTTTTCTACCTATGCAACTTGGTGGATCCGTCAGGCGATAACCCGTGCCATCGCAGACCAGGCAAGAACTATCCGTATCCCCGTTCATATGGTGGAAACCATTAATAAGGTGCTTCGTGTTTCCCGTCAGTTGCTTCAGGATTTAGGCAGAGATGCTACTGCTGACGAAATTGCCAAAGAGATAAATATGCCCGTGGAAAAGGTTAGAGAGATCCTTAAAATTGCGCAGGAGCCCGTATCTCTTGAGATGCCTATAGGTGAGGAAGAAGACAGCCATTTGGGCGACTTTATAGCTGACGACAATACACCCGCACCCGCAGATGCCGCTTCTTATACCATGCTCAGAGAACAGCTTCTTGAGGTGCTTCATACCTTAACTCCCAGAGAGGAAAACGTGCTGAAGCTCCGTTTCGGTCTTGAGGACGGCAGACCTCGCACTCTTGAGGAAGTAGGTAAGGCTTTTGATATTACGAGAGAGCGTATCCGTCAGATAGAAGCTAAAGCGCTCCGTAAGCTTCGTCACCCCAGCCGTTCCAAGAAGCTCAGAGATTATTTGGAATAAAGCGTGTCTTTGCTTTTGAAAGGTAAATTATTTAATGAAGAACCCATATACAGTCCTTGGCGTATCGGAAAACGCCACGGAAGAAGAAATAAAAAAAGCATACAGAAACTTGGCAAAGAAATATCACCCCGATAACTACGACGACAGTAATCCTTTAAAGGACTTAGCGGCTGAAAAAATGAGGGAGATAAACGAAGCCTACGATACTTTGCGCAACCGCCGTTCAACGGAATCAAGCGGCGGCGGTAACAACGGTTACAGCGGCAGCAGTGAGTATTACAGGATACGCACCCTTATAACTCAGGGCAGATATACCGAAGCAAGCAGGTATTTGGACATGAAGCCCGTCGGTGAGCGTAACGGGGAGTGGTATTTTCTTAAGGGCACCGTTCTCGTCAAAAAGGGATTTATCATGGACGGTACGGAATACATACGCAGAGCGTGCGACATGGACCCCAATAACAGTGAGTACAGAAACGCCTATAACATGCTTACCCAGAATATGTACGGCGGTTACAGCAGTGGCAGACCCGTTCACAGCATGGGATGTTCTGGCTGTGATATATGTACGGGCCTTATGTGCTTGGACTGTCTTTGCGACTGTATTTAACGCTGTATGAAGAAAACGAGAATCGTTGCCGAATGCGGCGTGCTTTCAGCGCTTAGTATTATAATTTTGCTTTTGGGTGCGGTTTTTGAGCCGTTGGACCTAAGCTGTGCTTTTATAGCGGGGCTTGCGGTCTTGACGGTAAGACTGCGCTGGGGAAGAAAAAGCGCGTTGCTTTTGTATAGCTGTACGGCAGTTTTGTCCTTTTTACTGTTGCACAATAAATTGCCCGTGTTTTTGTATATATTTTACGGCGGTTTGTTTCCCATCGTTAAGGCGGAAGCGGACTTGCTCACCAACGCAGTAATCAGATGGGTATTAAAAATAGCCTTCGGTTGCTTGGCTTATACGGCTTTGATCTTCGTATCTCTTAATATTTTCGGTATTAAGGGTATGGATTTCACTTACAGCATACCTGCATATTTGGCGGTTATAGGAGTTACGTTTTGCGTTGACGTGGCAGTAAGTATGCTAATAGGTCAGTTCGGTCGGGTGATACTGCGCAAGCGCAAGTGAAGTATTGACAGGCAGAGCCGTTTTGTGATATAATGTTTTGATAATTAATTAGGGGAGAGATGTTCAAATGGTCTTAAGTATGACGGGCTACGGCAGATGCCGTGAGCTGGTAGAAAATAAAGATATTTGCTTCGAGATAAAATCTGTTAACAGCCGTTATCTTGACTTTAATATAAAACTGGGCAGACTTTACACACCGCTTGAGGAGCGTGTAAAGCAACTTGTGTCTTCCAGAATCTCAAGGGGAAAGGTGGACGTTTATCTTAACGTTACCAATCCCGAAGGTGACGTTACCACTTTAAGCCTTAACAAGGATTATCTTGAGGCTTATTTGGGAGTTATGAACAAGGTTTCCGAAGAATACGGTGTTAAGGGTGAAGTAACCCTTTCCATGGTAAGCTCCAAGTCCGAGGTGTTTAACGTAACGCGCGTTGACGAGGATATGGAAAAAGCGTGGGAGCTTATTAAACCCGTAGCCGAAAAAGCCTTGGATGCTTTTTGTGCCATGCGCGCCGCCGAGGGTAAGAAGCTTGTTGCCGATATTAAGGAGCACGCAAACAATACAGCAGTGCTCAGGGCAAAAATACAGGAGAGGGCGCCTTTGGCAGTCGCCGCCGCTAAGGATAAAATGCTTGCCCGCATCAAGGACCTTTTGGAGGGTGTTAATCCCGACGAGGGCAGATTGCTTACCGAGTGTGCCATTTTTGCAGACAAGGCTGATATAAACGAGGAAATAGCAAGACTCGGCAGCCATTTCAGCCAGCTTGAGAATATTTTGGCAGAGGGCGGCCCGGTAGGAAGAAAGCTTGATTTCTTGGTTCAGGAAATCAACCGCGAGGTCAATACCATCGGCTCCAAATCTCAGGACGTGGAAATTGCCCGTTTCGTAATAGATGCGAAAAGCGAAATAGAAAAGATCAGAGAACAGATACAGAATTTGGAATAAGGTGAACGTTATGAAGCTTATAGACGTAGGCGGCGGCAGCTACGTTTCCGCCGGCAGAATAGTGGCAGTGCTTTCGCCCGATTCCTTGCCCGTCCGCCGTATAGTGCAGGATGCGAAGAATTTGGGCAGAGTTATAGACGTAAGCTGCGGCAAAAAAACCAAGTCGGTTATCGTTACGGACAGCGAGCATACCGTGCTTTCCGCAGAAGAACCAAGCGTTATACAAGAAAGGATGTCGTAATATGAGCAAGGGAGTATTGCTTATAGTTTCAGGCCCTTCCGGTTGCGGCAAAGGAACGGTACTTCAACACGTACTTAAAAATGAAGAATACAGCTATTCCGTTTCCGCTACTACGCGCGCACCGCGAGAAGGGGAGATAGACGGCAAGCATTATCATTTCATGACCAAGGCGCAGTTTGAGCATTGCATTGCCAATGATAAAATCCTTGAATATACCGTTTACTGCGACAATATGTACGGTACCCCTCGTGAGTTTGTGGAAGAACAGCTCTTAAGGGGCGTTAACGTGGTTTTGGAGATAGAAACGGAGGGCGCGTTCAACGTAAAGCGTTTAATGCCCGATGCTTTGTCTGTGTTCATTTCTCCGCCGGATATGGAAACCTTGGAAACAAGGCTGAGAGGCAGAGGGACAGAGGATAACGAAACCGTAGAAAAAAGGCTTGCAAAGGCAAGGGAAGAAATGCTTTTGGCAGACCGATACGACGTTGTAATAGTAAATAAAGAAAACGGTGCCGAAGAAGCGGCGTCGGAAATATTAAAGGCTGTGGAAGCAAAACGAAACAGCTTGTAAATTTAGTAAAATACTTATCGTAAAGAGAGGAAATAAATATGCTTTATCCTTCCGTTCAGGATTTAACCAACAACGAAGTAAACCGTTATATGCTCGTTATAGCTGCCGCTAAGGGCGCACGCTATATCACTTATAAGCAGAACCAAGAAGACGAGCTTTACGAAGTTAACAAAGAGTATGCCGGAAGCGAGGAAATCGACCCTAACGAAAAGGCGGTAAGTGCCGCAGTGCAGAAGATTCAGTCGGGCGATTTCAGCGTTATAACCGAATAATTATGCTTGTTTGTCAGGTGCGTTTGCTTGACACGACTCTTGCCTATGACAGGGCGTACACCTACGCAATCCCCAAATCTCTTGAAGATAAGGCGGCGGTAGGTGTTATTGCCGTTGTACCCTTCGGAAAAGGGAACAGAAGCCAAAGTGCCTTCGTAGTCAGCTTGTGGCAGGAGTCAGCGGGAGAACGTAAGCCTTCTGAACTGAAGGAAGTAATATCCTTTCCGGATTACGAGCTTTCGGCTACGGATGAAATGCTGGCACTGGGCGCCTTTATCAGCGACCGTTGCTTTTGCACTCTGGGCAGTGCTTTGAAGCTTATGCTTCCCGTAGGTATTAACCTTAAAAGCAAGGTGTTTTACAGGGCGGTTCCGTCCCAATGCGACCACGAGCTGTATCTTTTCGTAAATCAAAAGGAAAGGGCTTACGAAAGCGAAATACTTCGTTCCTTCGGTAAAGAGGGACTTGCCGTTGCAGCTAATCTTTGTAAAAAAGGATTCCTTACACGGCACAGCGAAGTGGCTGAAAAAGAAAACGTAAAAACCGAGCAGTGGGTAAAGCTGATAAACGGCGATATGCCTCTGAAAGGTCAGAAGCAACAGCTTTTGAAAGAGCTTTTGGCGGATGGTGATATGTCTGCGGAAAGCCTTGGCAAACATGGCATTTCCACGGCAACCGTAAGGAACTTGGAAACCAAGGGTGTTGTTTCGGTTTACCGCAAAAGACTGCAAAGGTTAGCTTACAACCCTGATAAATACGAAAACTACGGCTATACTCTTTCCGAAAAACAGTGTGCCGTAAGGGACAATATTTTAGAGTATATGCGTTGCGGTAAGCCGCAAGCGTGCTTACTCCACGGTGTTACGGGTAGCGGAAAAACCAAGATAATACTCGAAGCGGTGGACGAAGCCTTAAAGCAGGGCAGAGAGGCTATAGTGCTTATGCCGGAAATCGGCTTAACCGCACAAGCCGTAAGCACCTATTTTGCCAGATACGGCGAAAAATGCGGTATCATCCATTCAAAGCTGTCCGTTGGCGAAAAAGCAGATACCTATGCCCGCATAAGGTCGGGCAGTGTCAAGGTAATAATAGGCACTCGCTCCGCGGTATTCGCTCCTTTTGAAAATTTGGGGCTTATAGTTATGGACGAGGAGCAGGAGCATACTTACAAATCCGAGAAAAGTCCGAAATATCACGCAAGAGATATAGCACGTTTCCGTTGCGCAAGGCACAACGCTTTAATGCTTTTAGCTTCTGCTACCCCCTCGGTAGAGAGCTTTTATAAGGCTGAAAGCGGTATATATCATCTGTTGACCTTGAACGAGCGTTTTGGCGGTACGGAGCTTCCTTCCGTTGAGATTGCGGATATAGTAGGCGACAGCGAAATAGAAAAAGGCAAGCTCTTGGGTGAAGAGCTAAGAGAAGCCTTGGTGGACACCGTAAACAAAGGTGAACAGGCAATACTTTTTTTAGGCAGACGCGGCTATAACTCCGCGTTGAGATGCAGAAGCTGCGGATATGTTTTTACTTGTGACCGTTGCTCTGTTTCCCTTAATTATCACGCATACAGTAATGAGGAAAGCCGCCGTGGCAAGCTTATATGCCACTACTGCGGCAGAATAGAGGATAAGCCGTACAAGTGCCCCGAATGCGGAGGCAGTCATATAGGCTATTTCGGCTACGGAACACAGCTTTTACAAGACGAGCTTGAGGAGCTTTTGGGCGACGGAAAAGCACTCCGCATGGATACGGATACTACCGTTGCAAAACGCTCCCACGATGAAATATTGGAGGAGTTTGGCAGAGGCGAGGCGTCCGTCCTTTACGGTACCCAGATGGTAGTAAAGGGCTTGGATTTTCCCAACGTTTCCTTGGTAGGGCTGGTAATGGCTGACAGCGTTCTGTATATGAACGATTTTCGTGCCCCCGAGCGTATGTTTTCCCTTATAACTCAGCTCGTGGGCAGAGCAGGCAGGTCAAAAAAACGCGGCAGAGCCATAATACAGACCTATAATCCTTTGCACCAAACCTTGCGATTGGGCGCGAAGCAGGATTATAACGCCTTTTATAAAAGCGAAATCAGGCTCAGAAAGGCAGTGGTTTTTCCGCCTTTTTGCGACATAGCCGTTTTTTCCTTCTCATCTGCCGATGAAGAAGAGCTTAACCGTACGGCTATTGCGTTTTCCGGGGAGTTTGAGAAGGGTGCGGAAGAGGCAAGCGAGCTGAAGCTTATAAAAATGGGTCCCTATAAAGAGGGCATATATAAAATAGGCGGCAAATACCGCAATAAAATTATAGTAAAGTATAAAGATTCCAGGGAGTGCCGAAGCTTTTTCCGCCGTCTTGCGGAAAAATACGCAGTTCCCCAAAAAGGGGTTGCTTCCTTGGATATAGACATAAATCCTTTTACCGTTTAGAGAGGTATTATCTTATGGCATTGCTTAATATACTAACCGATGAGGCGGAAACCTTAAGAAAAATTTCAAGACCCGTAGAGAAGTTAAGTCCAAGACTTATCCAACTGCTTGACGATATGCAGGAAACCCTGAAGGCTTCCGGCGGTGTGGGACTTGCGGCACCTCAGGTGGGCATACTTCGCCGCGTTGTGCTTGTGGATAACGGAACCGATGTATTAGAGCTTATAAACCCCGAAATAATAGAAACCAAGGGCGAGCAGGAGGAATGCGAAGGCTGTCTTTCTTGTCCCGGTAAATGGGGTATAACCCGCCGCCCTGCTTACGTTAAGGTGCGCGCCATGAACAGAAAAGGTAAGTACTACGAGGCGGACGGTACGGATATCGTTGCCCGTTGCTTCTGCCACGAGATAGACCATCTTAACGGCACGCTTTTTACGGATAAGGCGTTGCGTATGCTTACGGAGGAAGAAATTGAAAACATGTAATATAGTCTTTATGGGCACGCCTGATTTTGCGGTGTCTGCTTTGAAAAGAATATATGAGGATGGGCATAATATAACTCTCGTGTTGACTCAGCCCGATAAGCAAAGGGGCAGAGGAATGGCTTTTACCCCTTCTCCCGTTAAGGCATTTGCCTTGGAAAAGGGGTTGGAGGTCTATCAGCCCGACAGTTTGAAGTGCGAAGAAGCACAGAGAATAATTAAAGAGCAAAATGCAGATTATATAGTAGTGGCGGCATACGGAAAGCTTTTGCCGCCTGCAGTGCTTTCGGCGGCAAAGGGCGGCTCTGTTAACGTACACGCTTCCTTGCTTCCCAAATACAGAGGTGCCGCACCCATAAACCGCGCCATTATGGCAGGCGATAAGGTAGGCGGTGTTACCGTTATGCAAATGGCAGAGGGACTTGACACCGGCGATATGCTTTTGGTAAAGGAAATCCCCATAAGCGATACCATGACCGCAGGGGAGTATCACGATAAATTGGCTTCCTTGGGCGCAGACGCTATAAGCGAGTTTTTGGCGGGAGATAACTTCGTGCCCGTAAAGCAGGACGATTCACTTGCCACCTACGCGGCAAAAATCGAAAAAAGTGAAACCGAAGTGGATTTCAGCGGGGACAGCGTAACCGTGTATAATAAGATCAGAGGACTGTCACCCTATCCTTGTGCTTTTGCGTATATAAACGGCAAACGCTACAAGCTTAAAGAAGCAAGCTTGGGCAACGGCAACGGTAACTGCGGCACGGTGCTTTCCGCTTCTCCCGACGGCGTCGAAATTGCTTGCGATAACGGAAGCGTTATAATAAAAGTTCTTCAGCCCGAGGGTAAAAGAGCTATGACGGCGGCAGAGTTTTTGGCAGGCAATAAGCTTTAATAAAGGAGTATTGTAATGTATTTGTATCACGGCTATTACGGTAGTGTAAGCTTCGATTGGACTTATATTGCTCTCATAATAGCAATGTTCGTTTCCATGATAATAAGTGTAAGGGTAAAAACCACCTTTAATAAATACGCAAAGAAGGCTTCAAGAAGCGGTCTTACCGCCGAGCAAGCAGTTCAGCGAATGCTTAACGCCAACGGTGTATACGGCGTAGGCATACAGCGTATAGGCGGTTCCCTTACCGATAACTATAACCCTAAAACAAACGTTATTTCTCTTTCGGAATCCGTTTACGGTAAAAACTCCGTTTCTGCAATAGGCGTTGCTTGCCACGAAGCAGGTCACGCTTTGCAATACGCAGAGGAATACGGTCCCGCAAAGCTTCGTCTGGCTATAGTGCCCGTTACCAACTTCGGTTCACGGCTCTCTATGCCTCTGCTTCTCATAGGACTGTTTTTGGGGTTTATGGAGCTTGTCTGGGCGGGGATATTACTTTTCTCGCTGTCTACCTTCTTCCAGCTCGTAACCTTACCCGTAGAGTTTGATGCAAGTAAAAGAGCGCTTGCGGCTATGGAAGGCAGCGGCATCCTTATGGATGACGAGGCGAAGGATGCTAAACGCGTATTAAGCTCCGCAGCTATGACATACGTGGCGGCATTGGCAACGAGCGTTCTGATGTTGCTCAGGTATATATCTATTGCAAAAAGGCGTGACTGATAGTGGGCGACAAAGCAAGACGATTTGCGCTTGGAGTTCTTCGCCGTGTGTGGGAGAACGGCGCATATTCAAATATAGAGATAAATTCTGCTCTCAAAAAGCAAGGTCTTGAGGGCATAGACAAGGCGTTCGGTGTGGCTTTGGTAAACGGCTGCGCGGAAAGGCTTTTTACCCTTGACTTTTTGATAGAAAAAGCATCGGGCAGAAAAATTGAGGAAATAGATGCGGAACTGCAATCTGTCCTTCGTGTGGGGTTTTATCAGCTTTTTTATATGAAAGTGCCCGATATGGCGGCTTGCAGTGAAAGCGTGGCTCTTGCGGAGGGCAAAAAACGCAAAGGCTTTGTTAATGCCGTTATGCGTTCCGCTTGCAGGAACAGGCGAGAACTGACGAGCGCACTTGAAAACAGCTGTGACAGCGTAAAATATTCTCTGTCCCCGCAGATTTGTGAAATGATAGCTACACAGTATCCTGCTAAAAAAGACGGGATTATGAAGTCGTTCTTTCAGCCTAATCCTCTCGTGTTGAGAACGAACACTCTCAAGTTAAGCGCCGAGGAGCTGTGCAATCGGCTTGCTTCTCAGGGTTGCGACTGTGTTACCGCAGGTAATGCGGTGGCAGTGACGGAAGGTGCGGACAAAGCACTTTCAGCGGTGGCTGAGGGCTTGTGCTTCGTGCAGGGACTTTCTTTTCAGTACGCAGTGTCATCTTTGGAGGCGAGAGAGGGCGATTTCGTCCTTGACGTTTGTGCCTGCCCCGGCGGTAAAAGCTTGGGCGCGGCGCTGGATATGAATAATCAGGGAACGATAGTTTCCATGGATATTCACGGAAACAAGCTGACGCTTATAGAAAAAAACGCAAGTGCTTTAGGCGTTGATATAATAAATACAAAGGTTCAGGACGGCAGAAAGCTCAATACGGAGCTTTTGGGTGTTGCCGATAGAATTATATGCGACGTGCCTTGCTCAGGTATCGGTGCCATAAAGGGCAGACCTGAAATAAGATATAAGGATTTAGAGGGCAACGATAGGCTTATAGATACCCAAAAGGCAATACTTAAAAACGCATTCGCTTATTTGAAGCGCGGCGGAAGGCTCGTTTATTCCACTTGCACCATAAACAAGCAGGAGAACGAGGAGGTAGTGCATCCCTTCCTTGAGGAAAGCGGTGCGCGCCTTGTGGGTGAACGGACGGTGCTCCCTACGGAAAAATGGCACGATGGGTTCTACGTAGCGGTTTTGGAGAAAAAATAATGACTGATATAAAGAGTATGCTTCCCGAGGAGCTTTCGGCTTTCGTGGCGGAGCTTGGTCAGCCTAAATACAGAGCAGACCAAATTTTTAAGTGGCTTCACGCGGTAGGGACAGACTTTGACGGGATGACGGATCTGCCCAAGGCTTTCCGCGATAAGCTTGGGGAAAATTGCTTTATCCCCGACGTGACCGTAGCGGCAAAGCAAGTGTCCAAAATAGACGGCACGGTTAAATATTTGTTTAAGCTTTATGACGGAGAGTACATAGAAAGCGTATTTATGCGTTATCATCACGGCAACACTCTTTGTATCTCCACTCAAGCGGGTTGCCGTATGGGGTGTAAGTTTTGCGCGTCCACTTTGAACGGATTAAAGCGCAATCTATTGCCCGCGGAGATGATTTCTCAAATTCAAGACGCGCAAAAGGATACCGGCGAGCGTGTGACGGGCGTTGTGCTTATGGGTATGGGAGAACCCCTTGATAATTACGATAACGTGCTTAAATTTTTGCGATTGGTAAACCACCCCAAGGGGCTTAATATAGGGCATAGACATATTTCCTTATCTACCTGCGGTCTTGTGGATAACATACGCCGTTTGGCTGAGGAAAAAATGCAGATAACCCTGTCCGTATCTCTGCACGCACCCAACGACGAGCTGAGAAAAAGTATAATGCCCATAGCTAACAAATATACGGTATCCCAGCTTCTTGAAGCCTGCAGAGATTATGAGAAGATCACGGGCAGACGAACAAGCTTTGAGTATGCGCTTATATCGGGTGTTACAGACACGAAAGAGTTAGCCACGGAATTGGGCAAGAAGCTCAAGGGCAGTCTGTGCCACGTTAACCTGATCCCCATAAACGAGATAAAGGAACGTAGCTACGTTGGCGCTTCAAGGGCGGCGGCAGATGCTTTCGTAAAGGTGCTTTCTACCTTTGGCATAACGGCAACGGTGCGCCGCAAGCTTGGCAGTGATATATCCGCCGCCTGCGGTCAGCTTAGAGATGAACATGAGAGCTTGGTTGAGCAATGAGAAAAAATGAAATTTTGGTAAGCTACGGCAAAAGCGATGTGGGAAAAGTTCGCCGCCGTAACGAAGACAGCTTTAAAATAACGGAGGGTGACGAGTGGATTTCCGCTATCGTGTGTGACGGCATGGGCGGCGCTCGCGGCGGCGAGATCGCCAGTGAGCTGGCTGTGTGCGTTTATGCGGATACGCTGTTCAAGGAAATAGGAAAAAGCGGAGAGGGACTTTCCGGTCAAATAATAAAGGCTTCCATGCTTTCGGCGGTAAACGAGGCAAATCGGTCGGTTTGGCAAAGAGCTAACAGCGATGAAGCTTTTAACGGCATGGGAACCACTCTTGTAGCGGTTTTCGTTTGGAAAGATAAAGCCTTTGCGGTTAATATAGGTGACAGCAGACTTTACAGCTTCTGTAAAGGCAAGCTTGAACAAATAACCAAGGACCATTCCTTCGTGCAGTTCTTGTTGGATAACGGTAAGATAAGCCTGGAAGAGGCTAAGAACCACCCAAACAAAAACGTTATAACCCGCGCCTTGGGTATAGGCAGTACCGTGGATGCGGATTTCTTTATGATAGATAAGTTTGACGGGTTGCTTTTGTGCAGTGACGGACTTATCAATTACGCTTCACCCGATGAGCTTACAGCGGTTATCGAATCGGACATAAGTGTAAAGAACAAGGTTAAAAATATGATAAGCGCCGCAAAGAACGGCGGCGGCGGTGACAATATAACCGCAGTTCTTCTGATGAAGGAGGGCAAAAAATGAGCAAAAAGTATTCAGAGTTTATAGGCAAGGTTCTTGACCGCCGCTATAAGATATTAGAGCTGGTGGGTGAGGGCGGCATGGCGTTTGTTTTTAAGGCAGAAGACCTTATTATGAACCGCCTTGTTGCCATAAAAATATTGAATAACGAATACAATTCGGACAAGGCTATGGTGCAACGCTTTATTAACGAATCAAAAGCGGTTGCCATGCTCTCCCACAAGAATATAGTAAGCATATACGACGTTGCAATATACGACGATATGAAGTATATCGTAATGGAGTTCCTTGACGGCATCACCTTGAAGGAGTATATTGACAGTAAGGGCTTGCTTTTTTGGAAGGAAGGCTGCTTCTATACCATCCAAATACTAAAGGCTCTTGAGCACGCTCACAGTAAAGGTGTAATCCACAGAGATATTAAACCCCAGAACATTATACTGAAGAAAAACGGTGAGATAAAGGTAACGGATTTCGGTATAGCAAAGTTGCCCAACGCATCTTCTCTTACCGTAGCGGAAAAGGCTATAGGTACGGTTTATTATATAAGTCCCGAGCAAGCAAGCGGCAAACGTACCGATTTCCATACCGACTTGTACTCGGTGGGCATTATGCTCTACGAAATGTGTACGGGCAGATTGCCTTTCGTTCACGAAAACGCTATAAACGTGGCGCTTATGCAGGTTAACGATGCGCCTACACCGCCTATTTCATTGAACTCGGCCATCCCGGAGGGGCTTAACCAAATAGTGCTTCGCGCAATGGAGAAGGAGCCTGAAGCCAGGTTCCCCTCGGCTCACGGAATGTTAAAGGCACTTGAGGTGGTGTATAATAACCCTGACGTGGTTTTTACGTCGGGCAGCGCTGAGGCTGCCCTGTTGCCAAACGCCGTTAATATTGACAGCATAGTAACGGCAAGCATAGAGGATATAGCTCCTTACACGGGCGTTGATTCCTCGGTATTTGCTTCTAAAAAAATCAATCAGCAGGTAAAGGAACCCGCAAAAACCAAAAACAAAAAGAAAAAATCAGGCTTGCCAAAGCTAAAAAGCGAAAACCGCAAGCGTTCGTTGTTTACCGGCGCAAGCCACAGTATGTTTCCCATAATATTGGGCATTTCATTGGCGTTTTTAATTGTGGTCGGCTCAATTTTGGTTCTGTTGACCAAGGATTACGTAAAGCCCTTGTTTGACGGGAGCAACGACCCTATCGAAACGGTGATTCCCGACCTTGAAGGGCAAATATACAACGAAGATTTGGTAAATCTTTTAAGGAACGAATATAAAGTAGCTAAGCCGAAGGTCGTTTACGAGAGAAGTGATAAGCCGAAGGATGAGATAATTATGCAGCATCCCGAGGGCGCGGTTACCATCCCGGAAGGCAACGAGCTTTATACCGGACTGACCGTTACCGTAAGCAAAGGTCCCGATGAAAGTGTGTACAAGGATATGCTGTATTACAGTGAATCCTACGTTAAAAAGCATTTTGAGGATTGGGGAGTATCCAAGGCAAGTTTGGATATATATGACGTTTCCGAAAAGACGGATAATCTTCCCGATGACGTGCTTAACGTTTTGCCCTATGCTTCTACCTCACAGGTCTTGAGGATCGAGGTAATGCGTAGCGGAACGTATATAAAGCTTGTGGACGGCGACGTGATTAAAGAAACGGATAAGTTCCGCCTTTACGTGTTCTATCCCGAAAACACGGTTACCATGCCCGATTTGTGCGGACTTACCGTAGAGGACGTGGAAAAACTGCTTGACGGTATAGGTCTTGCCTTGGGTGAGGTCGAAATCGAGGAGTCTGAGGAAGAAGACGGTATCGTTATCTGGCAGGAACACGCAGAGGAGGCTGTAGTTTCCCGCGCGACTAAGGTAGATATAAAGGTAAGCAAGCAGTGCAAGTTTATGCCTGACATAATAGGGCTTGAAGAAAAAGAAGCACGCGATGTAATGATGAACGATGCGGATATTTTTAAATATCGCTTCGTTTATGAGCAAAACAGCGAGGAAGACGAAGGGACGGTTATAAAAGCTTCTCATGAGGCAGGCGACCCCGTATTCTCCGACGAAACGGTCATCATAACCGTCGTGGGCAAACCCGATGAAGTGTCAGAGATGACGGAAGAAAGCAACATAAACGGTACCGATGATGAATAAGATTAATTCGGATACAGGTGTTATTATCAAAGAAAAAAAGGGACTCTACTCGGTTTCCTGTTCGGGCAAAGAGGTGCTTTGCAAGGCGGGCAGTCACATCCGCAAGGAAGGTGTGCGCCTTGTGGCAGGCGATAGGGTAGAGCTTGAGATTAACAGTGACGGAAGCGGATTCATCCGCAGTGCTTTGCCCAGAAAAAACTGCTTAAGCCGTCCCCTTGTTGCCAACATCGATACCTTCGTTATAGTAACGGCTACCCAATCCCCCACACCTTATCTGTATAACGTGGATAAGCTTACGGTTATGGCAGAGAGGGCAGGGGCGGAGATAGTTATAGCTGTTAACAAATGCGACCTTAAAGACGAAAAGGAACTTACGGCGGTGTATGAGAAGGCATTTTATAAGTGCTTCCCCGTATCTGCCTCCGACGGCAGAGGCGTCGATGGGTTAAGGGCGCATCTTAAAGGAAAGACCGCAGTTTTTGCGGGTGCATCGGGGGTGGGCAAGTCAAGCTTGCTTAATGCCCTTTATCCTGAGATGCAGGTTGAAACGGGCGAGCTGAGTAAGAAAATCGCCCGTGGCAGAAACACTACCAGACACACTGAATTTTATTCGGTGGACGAGAATACGTATATAGCCGACACACCGGGTTTTACTATGCTTGACGAAGATAGGTTGGGCATAGACTCCCACGAGGAGCTTTATATGTACTTCCCCGAATTTGAGGAATATGTGGGCGAGTGTGCATTTCGCGGCTGTACTCATTTAAAAGAGGAAGGCTGTGCAATAATCGAAGCCGTAAAAAACGGCGCGGTGGCAAAAAGCCGTCATGAAAGCTTTGTAAAGCTTTACGGCGAACTGAAGGACCGTAAACGTTACGGATAAAACGTATTTGAGAGAGGATTACAGTAATTATGTTTATAGGTGTGTATAATCTTGCGAATTTTGTAACACTTTTGGGACTTGCTTCGGCAGTAGTGGCTTGTTTTTCCGCAGGCAACAATCTGCTTTTGGCGGTTTGTATGTTTTTGCTTTCGGGTCTTTGCGATATGTTTGACGGCAGAATTGCCCGCGGTGCAGGCAGCCGTACGAGAAAGGAAAAGCTTTTCGGCATACAGATTGATACCGTTTGCGATATGGTTTCTTTCGGCATAGCACCCATAGTTATCGCTTATCATTGCGGTTTTAACCATTGGTACGATATGGCTATATACATAGTCTACGCCGCTTGTGCCGCCATTCGCTTGGCATATTTTAATACCCAGGCTATAGAAGAAACGCCCGACCTTAACATGAAGGCATTTACAGGGGTTCCCGTGCCTTTTTCCTGCATGGTTTTACCTCCTTTGATGATTTTGCACGCTTTGGTGGATAGCAGAGTTGCGGTTAACGTAATTTTTGATATCGTGTATTTGGCAGTGGGCATAGCCTTTATAATAAACGTAAAAATCAAGAAGCTTAATATACCTCAAAGCATAGCGCTTATTGCCTTTGAAGCGGTGTGTGTGGTTTCTATGTTCTTGGCTTTTAAAAAATAATAGAAAATTGCAAAAAAACTATTGATTTTTGCTTTTGGTTGTGTTATACTACGCTTTGTGAAAAGAATGATTATTCTATAGGAAGAGAGGGAAGTAAGATGAAGGAAGGCATCCATCCTAAGTTGAACAAAGTAACTGTAAGATGTGCTTGCGGTGCTGAAATGGAAACCATATCTACTAAGAGTGATCTTAAGGTTGATATTTGTTCCAAGTGCCATCCGTTTTTCACCGGTAAACAGAAGTTTGTAGATTCCGGCGGACGCGTTGACAAGTTTAAGAAGAAGTACAATTTAGACTAATTGGCATAGTATTAAAAAAGGCAACGTTAACGTTGCCTTTTTTGCAATATATGTGGAAGAATTGTTTATGATTTTAAATAACGAAACTAAGACTTTGGCAGAAAAAGAGGTCAGAGCGGTTTTGGTGGCTGTCTGTATGGGTGACAGTTTTGCCTCCGAGCTTTCTCTTGACGAACTTGAAAGTCTGCTTAACACCGCAGGCGGAGTGGCTGTGGCAAGAGTGGTTCAAAATTTGGAATCACCAAATACAAAAACGTATATAGGAACGGGTAAGGCTAAAGAGATAGCCGAATTCGTGGAAAATGACGGCGAGATAGACCTGGTGGTTTTCGACAACGAGCTTACCCCTTCTCAGCTCAATAATTTGGAAGAGCTTATAGGAGTAAGGGTTATTGACAGGACCATGCTTATCCTTGATATTTTTGCCCTCCACGCAGTAACCGGCGAGGGTAAGATGCAGGTGGAAATAGCGTGCCTTCGTTATACGGCTCCCCGTCTTACGGGCAAGGGTAAAGAGCTTTCCCGTCTTGGCGGCGGTATCGGTACGAGAGGCCCCGGTGAGAGCAAGCTTGAAAGTGACAGAAGGCATATAAAGCGCCGTATCTCCGCTTTGGAAGATGAACTGAGGGAGATGGAGCGCACCCGCATAACGAAACGGGCGGCAAGGGATAAAAAATCCATAAAAAGCGCGGTAATCGTGGGTTACACCAACAGCGGCAAGTCAACGTTGCTTAATTATTTGACCGATGCGGGCATTTTGGCAGAAAATAAGCTTTTTGCTACTCTTGACCCCACTACCCGCTTGCTTACCACCGAAGGCGGCGAGGAGCTTTTGCTTACGGATACCGTAGGCTTTATCGACGGTCTTCCTCACCATTTGATAAAAGCCTTTAAATCTACCCTTGACGAGCTTAAATATGCGGATATGATAATAAGCGTAACGGATGCTTCCGAGGAGGATAGCCGCCGCAGACGTAAAATGCAGGTTACAGATAAGCTTATAGAGGAGCTTTGCGGTGAGCATAAGCCTATAGTTCGTGTGTTCAATAAAATCGATAAGGCGGAGGATGAGGATTTTATCCCCTCCGATGCAATAGAAATATCAGCACTTTCGGGTTTGGGTGTAAATAAACTTATGCAAGAGCTGGAGAATTTGATAAGAGGCGGCAGAAAGACCGTTTCATTCAAGTTTCCGCCCTCTGCAGCAGGTCTTATGTCTTCTCTTTATGCTTTTGGCGAGGTTTTGGAAACTGAATATAACGACGACGGAAGTATAAGCGTAAAGGCTTGCTGTGAAGAAAAAGAGATAGGCAGATTAACTCAGTATATAATCGACTAAGGTGTAACAATGAGCGTTAAGTATAAAGTGTTTTATAAAGCCTTTCGACTCCCCGTGATTCTTTATTTGAAGCTGAAGTTCGGCTATAAACGGGAAATAGCAAAGGATTTGCCTGATAATTATATAGTGCTTTCCAACCACACAACGGATTTCGACCCCTTGTTTGTGGCGGCAAGCTTTAAGCGGCAAATGTATTTCGTTGCCAGCGAGCATATAACCCGTTGGAAAAAGCTGTATGCATTTTTGCGTTTTGCGTTTGCACCTATTATCAGACTAAAAGCCACCGTAGCGGGTTCTACGGTAGTGCAAATTTTAAGAAAGACAAAGCGCGGCGAAAACGTCTGCGTGTTTGCGGAAGGAGTTCGCAGTTGGGACGGTGTAACCGGTGACGTGTTGCCCTCCACGGGGCAGCTTGTGAAAAGAGCAGGGTGCGGTCTTGTCACCTATAGAATTATCGGCGGTTACCATATTAACCCCGTGTGGGCAAACGGTCCTTTCAGAAAAGGTGCCGTTAAGGGCGAGGTCGTAGGCGTTTACACGGCACAACAGCTTAAAGAGCTGAGCGATGACCAAGTAAACGAGATAATAAAAAGAGATTTGTACGTTAACGCATTCGAGGGTGAGAATCCCTTTGATGGCAAAAACATTGCCCACGGCTTGGAACGGCTTATATATCTTTGCCCCGGTTGCGGTGCCGTTGACAGCTTGAGGAGTAACGACAATAAATTGGAATGCCAATCCTGCAAAAAAAGCTTCACCTATGAAAATACGGGTAAATTAGAGGGCGTGCCCTTAAAGGTCTTTTCGGATTTTCAAAAGGCCCATGCCCATAAGGATATAAAAGAGGGAAAAGGCTATGGTTTGGCAAAAGCTTTCGTCTATGAAATAGATAAACAAAGCGCAAGTCTTATAACGGAAGGCGCCTTTGAAATAACCCCTGATGAAATAAGTTGCGGAACCTTAAAGGTTCCATCGGAACAAGTTGGTGATATGGCAATATTCGGTAAGGACAGCCTTGTCTTTTCTTGCGGAAATAAGTATTACGAAATCAAAACGGAATTTCCCTGTTCCGCATATAAGATACTTACTTACTACAACGCCTTGAAGGATCGTGGAGGTATATAATGGATTTCTCTTCTTCTAATCACGATTTATGGAACCCGATAATACAATCGGGAATTATCGCGGCTTTTATATTGTTTGCCAATATTTTGCGCAGAAAAGTTAAACTTATAAAAACCGCCTTGATGCCTACGGCGGTACTGGCGGGATTCGTCCTTTTGATTATGCGTACTGCGGGCATTCTTCCCGTGGATACCGAGTTTTTGGAGATGGTTACCTATCATTGCATCGCCTTGGGTTTTATTGCCATGGCGTTGCGGATACCCGTAAAGGAACAGGGCGAGCGTGCCATTGTGGGCGGCAAAAGCGGTGCACTTATAGTCAGCACCTATTTGGTACAAGCTCTCGCAGGACTTGCGGTTTCATTGGGATTGGCATATACCTTAATGCCCGATATCTTCAAGGCAAGCGGTATATTGCTCCCCATGGCTTACGGCCAAGGCCCCGGTCAAGCCAATAACGTGGGCACCACCTATCAGCTTAACGGTATGGAAAGCGGTAGGAATTTTGGACTTTCGTTGGCGGCGGTAGGTTATTTATGCGCTTGCGTAGTTGGCGTTATATTTATTAATTATCTGGACCGTAAAAACAAAGCTAAAAAAATATCTGACAAAAAGGATGTTTCAGGCTCCGTAACCGTTGATACCTTCCAAGACAGTAACGAGATACCGATTTCTCAGTCAGTGGACAGATTAAGCGTTCAGTTTGCTCTCGTGGCTTTGGTTTATATGCTTACGTTTTTCGTTACCTACGGCATAACCGAGCTTATAGGCTCGGCTTCGGAAAGCGCGGCGGCTTCCGTTTCTACTATTCTGTGGGGTTTTAACTTTATAATCGGTTCCGTTTTGGCCTTGGGGTGCAGAAGCATTATAAAGCTGTTGACGGGCAAGAAAATAATAAACAGGCAGTATCAAAACAATTATTTGCTCAGCCGTATATCGGGGCTCGCCTTCGATATAATGATAGTTGCGGGTATAGCAGGTATCAACATCAACGACCTGAAGGGTTATTGGTTGCCCTTTACTTTGATGGCTGTATTCGGCGGTATAGTTACGTATTGGTACTTGCGTTTTATGTGCAAGAAGCTTTATCCCGATTATGAATTCGAGGGGTTCGTTTCCATGTTCGGCATGCTTACGGGCACGATAAGCTCAGGCATACTTCTGCTTCGCGAGATAGATCCGGAGATGAAGACTCCCGCCGCAAACAATCTGGTGTTGGGTAGCTCCTACGGTATAGTTTTCGGTGCGCCGGTCTTGCTTCTTATCAGTCTTGCGTTGAAGGATATTTGGCTTACCGTGGTGCTTATATTGGCGTATTTGGCGTTGTTGCTGCTGTTCATCCTGAAGATAGGAAACAAGAAGCAA
>JAFQHW010000060.1 GCA_017397805.1 Clostridia bacterium
AGGTGAGCGATCAATTGCGCTCAAATAAGTATTATGTGTGTATAAACACGATAACCTCGGGGAACAATATTCAGTTGTATTATAATTTTACCCTAATTTTTTCCTCTTGTCAAATCGGCCGGAGCAATTTATATGAGGTTAGGTCGATTTAGAGGAGATTAGGGCTGATTATATGCCGTAATGAATACGTTTTTTGTACGATTCATAGCACTTTATGTTCGATTCAGCACTTTTTTGAAAAAAGTTTCAAATTTTTTCGATTATTTTCTCCCTCATCTCCTTCTGTACATAAATCTATCGAGCATTAGTCTTTCAATGTGGAGTGTTTTACTCTTCATATAAGTAATGATCGATTTTGGTCAAAAAGTCAAGGGGTGCACACCAACTTTTTTGATTAAAATTGGAAACATTTTATGACGAAAACGCACGTCCGACATTACTGCCGGACGTGCTGTGTTATATCGTGTTATGAAAAAACGAGAAGTTTTTCGGAAAACTAAGTTTATGCGGTCCAAAAGACGGTAATTTCCATTTTACTGCCAACGAATCTCAGCTTTTGCATACAATTTATGGTATATCTCATCTAAAAGTTCATTTGCTTGCGAAAGAGGAATGTTAGCTGCGACACATATTGGAATACGTCTATAAGACAAACTGCCGGAGGTGTTTTTTACAGCATCTTTGGCGGTGCGTTTATCTATTCCGCATTTATCGTGAAGGAATCGAATTGTTTCCTTAGCGTGGTTGTCACGACTTTGCGTCAAATAGACACTAACTCTTTCGTTAGGATTTACAGAAGGTTCATTATACTCACTGATAATATTGTTTAACGGCTTGGCGTGCATTCGCACTATTACATTCGCATTTCCGAATTTTCCAAGGCAAGCCTTGCAGAATTCGTTTGCTTTTTCAATCGGCAAATCGTGCGCAATATAACAGGGAGCATTGCTAAGGATATCATTTGCCTTCTCTTCGCTAAGCCCCAAGTGTTCTTTCATACTGTTTCTAACACTGTACAGACTTGCACTATCTGCATCATTATGAAGATAGACACTAACGGTTTCAGTTGCTATATATTTGTATCTGCTGAACTCATCTGTGTCCGCAACCCTAATGCGAGGATCCGGAATAATGCCTGCAATATATTTCACCATATATTCATCAAGGCCTAATATGTTATATTCCCCATAACCAGTGGTTTCGCTTACTGCAACTTCGCCACTCATATAGGAAACAAATTCTTCTCTTTTTCCGGGTACCCATCCAAAGGAGTAACTACTTAGCGATGAATTCAATGTCATACAATGATATTTATTTTGAAGACGACAGTTATACAATTTATGACAACGCTCAGCGATTCTCTCATAACGGGCGGCTTCCTGAGAATTTGCACGTTCCATTGCTCGCTTATAGAAAATGTCATCCTTTACAGGATAAGCAACCTGCTCCAACATCTCATCATTTGCTGCGCCTAAAAACGTACGCAACCAAGCCCAATAGTATTTGGCAGGAATGTCGCCGCCCTTCAACCAAATGGCAAGCAAAATATTATTCTTAGCCTGCTTGTGTTTTGCACCTGAATCGCTTTGCAACAGTTCATCGGCACTGGCAAGAAACTCGTCTGCTTTTGCAAGACCTGCAGCACGCATTTTTTCCACAACATTGTTGTAACGTTCTTTTTCTGCCGACGTAGCACAGGACATTGCCGCTTTAAAGTATTCGCTTTCTTCTACTGCGCCTACAAACGAAGAAAGCTCCTCATCGTCACACGCTTCTTCAACAACAAGCAACATACCCCAATGGGCACGGCTCATATCAGATTTTATCGCAAGAGCCTTTTCAAAAAGCGCTTCGGCGCCTTCAAAATCTCTGCCTTTCAAAGATTCAAAGCCACGATCACAATAAACAGATGCTTCTCTTGCAAGACTTGCATCCACTAAGCTATCTACTCGTTCAAAACGCATTCTTTCCTCAGCTGTGGCATATTCCATTGCCATTTTGTAGCGAGGATCCGCTTTGATGTCAAAGCGCTTGTCAGCAAGCTCGTCATCGTTTGCAGCCCCTTGTGATACCAAGAGCATACCCCAATGGGCAAGAGCAGCATCGGATTTCTTTTCAATCGCTTTTTCAAAGTATTCGCTCGCTTTAGCAAAATTCTTTGTTGCCAGTTGCTGATAACCCAAATTGCAAAGATTCTTGGCTTCAGCAGAAAGCATATCGTCGGCATTAAAGCCGCCGCCTGTATTTGTGGCTTTGTTGGATTGCACACGCAAGTCACCGATAAGGCTGTCAATATTACTGCAAAGTTTTTCTTTAGCGCCAAGCTCGGCAAGGTTTACTGCCTGATAGGAAGCAAGAACAGAGGGAAGCTGTTCGGGGCGCATATCTTTAAGAGCAGTTACTATGTATTTGGACTTATTTTGTGTTTTTGCGGTGGCAACCATCTTTACGTATCGGCTCCACTCGTTTTTAACCCAGGTGGCGTTTACGTATTCCGGCTTTGTGCCAACAAGAACCATTACCGTTGCACTTGAAAGAGCAGCATAGATAATCGGTTCATACTCCTGACCGGCTTTATCTTTCAGGGTGATATTCGAGAAGAATACTTTTAATCCCAAGTTCTTGGTTAGGTAGTAATACAGTTCTTGTGCAAGTAGACTATCCTCTGTGACTCTGCCATATTCGTCAGTGGCTTTAAAACTGATAAAAACATCGTAAGGTTCTTCTTTTGCGGCGATGATCTTAATCTTTTTCTGATACTCATCGATGGTTTGTGCTTCGGACATATAATATTCCGACATACCACGCTGGGCTTTCATCACAGCCATCTTATAGTCGCCATCGTCCAAAATAGAGCCTTCTAAGGTTCTGTGACAGGTGGGCAGATATCTGCCGTCGCTATCCTTGACGTATTCGATACCGTAGCGGCAAAGAACTCTACCCCAATAAGCCTCAGCTTCATCGGGAGTAATGCGAATAATCTCCTCATAGAGATTCGCCGCTTCGTCGAAGGATTTTGTTTCAAAGCGCAAGTTATTAGCACGCTCTAAAAGCTCGGCATTTTCCTTTGGCTTTGGTGTTTTGTGTTTGCAAGAACGGCACTGTAAAAGTTCGCCTACCTCGGTGAACTCAGTGTCGCCGCAAATTTTACATTTTATCAGTTTTGCCATAATCTTTTCTCCGTTTCACATTGCTCTACTGCATGCGAATTTCTGCTTTTGATGCCTTTGATGTTATGGCATCAACTATTTTTTGGGCATCCGACAGAGGAATATTAGCTGCAATAAGAGCAGGAAGTTTTTTTGTAATCTCCTTTGCCTTCGCTTTATCTATACCACAAAGATCCTGCAAAACGCCACGAACCGATCCACCGAAAAGCATTCCAATCTCGGTCAAATAAACACATACTCTTGCGTTAGGATCTTCATCGGCTTTAGACATTTGAATAAACTTATCAAGCGACTCGCTGTGAATACATACGTGAACATTACATTTTGAATATGTGATAAAGAGTTCTCTTGCTTTTTCCAAGGATAGATTGTGCGCAATATAGCAAGGCGCTTTGGCCAATAATTCCTCTGCCTCTTTGTAGGATATACCTAACGCCTTTTCAAGACCCAATCCCCGACCCGGTGCGGAAGTTGCGTGCATATAAAGGCTTACGTTATCCTTTTTAAGCAGTTCCTTTCTATTGGCAACTGCATACCCTGCAATGTACTTAAGCATATATTGATCCAATACATCTTCAGGGTTATAGTATTTTTGCTTTTCTATGTGAAACACAGTGTCTCGAGGGATTACTTCGACAATAGCCGGACCGTGATAATTCTTTAAGTACTTATCTCTTTCGGTCTTTGTAAAGAGCACAAAATTATCGGAGTGATTACAATAAACTGCGCACACCGAGTTTTTCAAATCAAAAGCGGCCTGACATTTATCGGCAACCCTTTGGTATCGAGCAGCTTCGGTTGGGTTTGCATATTTTATCGCACGCTGATAAAAGATATCGTCCTTGATGGGATAAGCAATCTCGGAGAGCATTTCGTCATCTGCTGCACCTGCAAATATGCGTAGGAATTGCCAATATAATTTAGCCGGTATATCTTCTTTTACAGATGCAACCTCTGCAATATACGACATTGCATACTGATAATCCGATACGTTTCCACTTTGCAAAAAGTTCTCGGCACGCTCAAGCTGTGCTTGAGTATTCTTTTCAATTTGGATACTAATTTGAGCTAATACGGCATTATAACGTTCTTGTTCAGTGGGAGAAGCGTATCTCATTGCAGAAACAAACAGTTTGTTATTCTGTAAATCCATTGCACGAGAAGCCAACTCTTCATCAGAACGCACACTTTGAGAAACAAGCAGTTTTCCCCAATATGCAAGGCTGATTTCAGATTTTATGCTAAGCGCATTGGAGAATAATGTATCTGCGGCATCAAAATCTCCGCTTTGCAGTTTCTCAAATCCGCCCGAGCATATAACGGCAGCTTCTCTTGCCAAACTTACATCTACAAGGCTATCAATGCGAGCAAAGCGCATTTTTTCTTCGCCTGAAGCGTACTGCATTGCCAGTTTGTAATAAGGGTTTTCTTTAATATTAAAACGCTTATCTGCAAGTTCGTTATCATCACTAGCTCCTTGGGTAGCTAAGAGCATACCCCAATGAGCCAAAGCGGCGTTGGATTTCTTTTCAATCGCCTTTTGGAAATACTCGTTGGCTTTATTAAAATCACGCAGAGAAAGTTGTTGATATCCTAAGTTGCAAAGATTTTCGGCTTCGGCGGAAAGCATATCGCTTGCACCAAATGCGGGAGTTGCGGCGGCAGTACTTTTTTGTGCGCTGACACGCAAATCACCAATGAGGCTGTCAATATTACTGCAAAGTTTTTCCTTAGCGCCAAGCTCGGCAAGGTTTACTGCCTGATAGGAAGCAAGAATAGAGGGGAGCTGTTCAGGGCGCATATCTTTAAGAGCAGTTACTATGTATTTGGACTTATTTTGCGCTCTTGCTTCAGCAACCATTTTTGCATAACGGCTCCACTCGTTTTTAACCCAAGTGGCGTTTACGTATTCCGGCCTTGTGCCCACAAGAACCATTACCGTTGCACTTGAAAGTGCCGCATAAATAATCGGCTCGTATTCTTGACCTGCTTTATCTTTTAGGGTGATGTTTGAAAAGAACACCTTCAACCCTAAATTTTTAGTGAGATAGTAATAAAGTTCCTGAGCAAGCAGACTATCCTCTGTGGTTCTGCCGTATTCATCGGTAGCCTTGAAACTGATGAATACATCGTAGGGTTCTTCTTTGGCTGCGATGATCTTAATCTTTTTCTGATACTCATCAATGGTCTGTGCTTCGGACATATAGTATTCCGACATACCACGCTGAGCTTTCATCACAGCCATCTTATAGTCGCCATCGTCCAAAATAGAACCTTCCAAGGTTCTGTGACAGGTAGGCAGATATCTGCCATCACTATCCTTGACGTATTCAATACCGTAGCGGCAAAGCACTCTACCCCAATAAGCCTCAGCTTCATCGGGGGTAATGCGAATAATCTCCTCATAAAGATTAGCCGCTTCGTCGAAGGATTTGGTTTCAAAGCGTAAGTTATTAGCACGCTCTAATAGTTCGGCGTTTTCCTTAGGCTTTGGAGTTTTATGTTTGCAGGAACGGCACTGTAAAAGTTCGCCTACTTCGGTGAACTCGGTGTCGCCGCAAATTTTACATTTTATCAGTTTTGCCATAATGTATTCTCCTATTTAATGAGTTTGGCGATATTGTTACGCTGTGTGAGCATAAGCTTTATGGCTTTTACCGAAGCGTTGATATCATCGGCTTCAGCCAATTCATCAACAGCAATTTCGATTTTTGACTCAATCTCAACCAAATCTTTATGTACAATGGGTTTTGAGTATTTAAATTCTTCCGCCAAAGACTCTACCTTGATTCGGGTATCTCTGTCTTCAATACCGGTTGCAATATTCTCAATTTTAACCGTCATAGTACGAATGAAATCATTTTTAACTTTGACCTTTTCGGTTACATTTTCCGCATTATTCTTGCTTACCATGGCCAAAACGAAGTAAACCGTAAAGACTGCAAAAACGATAAGTTGAACAACCAACAACCACTTGAAAGAGAGCAAGCCGATCAGCATATGTAAAACGGAGATAATTCCCGATACAGCAAAATAAACTGCTCCGATATAGTAGATAGGTGCATTGAAAAACAC
The DNA here is from genome assembly GCA_017397805.1 of Clostridia bacterium. Taxonomy (GTDB): domain Bacteria; phylum Bacillota; class Clostridia; order Oscillospirales; family CAG-382; genus SIG636. The sequence goes on from JAFQHW010000060.1 coordinate 6,246, forward strand.
GTCTTTTATGGTTGTTTGCTTATTGCCAAAGAGCAGAAGAATCACTACTGCAACAATTGCTCCAAAGGTTAGGAAACCAAAGCCCGTCCAAAAGTCAGCATCTGCACCGGTGATAATACCGAAAACCAAGCTGACAAACAGATAAATACTACCAATGAGAGTTAAAAACAAAGTCGATATACTTAATTTCTTCATAACAATTCACTCCTTATTCGCATTTTGTGCCACATTCAGGACAGAACTTTCCGCTTTCAAACTTATGACCGCAATTAGAACATACTTTTTGAGTAGGAACCAAACTGCCACCACATTCAAGACAGAATTTTCCACCTTGTACGGTTGCGCCGCAATGGGGGCATGTAATCTTCTGAGCTACTTCTACTTTTGTTCCGCATTCGAGGCAGAATTTTGCTCCCGGAGCCAAAGCTGCACCGCAGTTCTTGCACTTTTCTGCGTTAGCAGGTTGGTTTACGGCAGGTTGTTGTGTAGCGTTCATCATACCACTAAAGTTATTGGTCATGCCCGACATACTGTCCTTAACCATTCCGCCAACGGCACCCATAGCACCAAGTCCGACACCCATCTGCATAAAGCCGCCTGCCATACCGCCTGCCATACTATTGTCATTGGATGCGGCGGTATCCAAAACGTCAAACTGACGCTCTTGCTGATATGTATAGCCTTGTGCTGCACGGAAGGCTGCTTCGCCCTGGCCTGCAATGCCTTTTTCTTGTGCCTTGAGTTGTGCTTCCAAAATTCTTGCTTTGGCACCGCCGCCCTGCAGCTTTTGCAAATCCAAAAGCTGTCTGTAATTCTCGTTTTCTTCGTCAACATGAATTCTTTCGATAATAAATTGTGTAATTTTCAGTCCGTATTCTGCGAAGATCTGTTCTACTTCGGGACGAACGGCATTCATTATCTGGGTTCTGTATCTCGGTGCATCGATGATAGAACCTGCCTGGTCGTAAATAGCATTGATGAGCGCATTATCAACCGCACTTGTAACGAGTTCTAAAAAGCGATCTTCCAACTCATCACGATTAACCCCCCACTCAGTACCGTTGACTTTTTCAATCAGCTTACGAGCATTTTCAACACGAACGTTATACATACCTCTTGCGCCGATAGGGAATACAAATCCTTCCTCACGGTATGTAATTTCACCAACTCCCCAACGCAGTTGAGGGATTTCAACCTTATTAACGTAATAAAGTTCGGCTTGGAAAGGTGTTTTTGTGCCTTGGATTTTTTGGATGATTCTCTTGATAAACGGTGTTTCGCATGTTTCAAGAACGTGAAGTCCGGCTCCAAGCTCATCCGAAGCCTCGCCGTTCATATAGAAAACTGCGCCTTGTGATTCGTTGACAATAACAACGGAACCTGTATTGAAATCTCTAATAGGACTTTTCCACACAAGGTCCTCGTTATTACCGCCGAAGCGGATTTCTTCTCTAATCTGTGCCATAGTAGATTCCTCCTGTTTATAATTTTATATACCATCACACCTGTGAAAATAGGACAACATAATTTGCGTTATGTAGTACGCAATTCCGTAAATACATTCTCAAAAATTTTTTCGCGCATAAAAATAAGCACGCCAAGCAGACCAATGAACCCTTGTGGTTTCATTGGTCTATTTGTCGTGCTATTTCTTTGAAAAACTGTTGGAATCAGGACGAATTATGGTCAAAAACTATTGTAATTTTGAAAGCTTTGTGCTATAATTACTATGTATTATTGTAACCGTTACTACATAACGCAAATTATGTTATCTGCTTGTGCTGGTGTCATTTTGACGTCGGCATTTTTATATAATTAGCCGCATATTTTCCATCTTGCGACGATGCTCTGCACCGGTCGAGATGATATAAATTCGCGTAGTGTTAATATTGGAGTGACCGAGGATATCTGCAAGCTTTGCGATATCCTTTTCGATGCCGTAAAATGTACGCGCAAACAAATGGCGAAGATTATGCGGAAATACCTTATTGGGTGATACACCGGCTTCCTTGCAAAGTTTTTTCATCTCTGCCCAAATGTTGCTGCGGTTCATTGCCTTGCCGTTCTTCGTGACGAAAATCATCCCGTTTTTGATGCCGTGCTCTTTGACATACTGAAGAAGCTTTTTTCGTAATGCAGAAACGATGAACACTCGGCGTGTTTTGCCCTTGCAGGACACAATGGCTTCGCCCCTATGCACAGCCTCTACTGTAATGTACTCAACCTCACTAACACGGATCCCGGTCCCGCATATTGTCTGGATCAGCAATGACAGGCGTTCATTGTTTTTGTTTTCGGCTGTTCTGACAAGGGATAAGTATTCCTCTTTACTAAGTTCCTTTTCCTCCGAACAAAACGCTTTCTTTTGAATTTTGAACTGCTTTACACAACAGTCATGCCAACCGACAAAACGTAAAAATGCATTCAATGCGGCAAGCATAGAATTTGCGCTTGTAAGGGCGTAGGCGCGAGCAAGTTCTGCCTTGTACTCCAAGACAAGTGTTTTGTCAAGTTCTCGATCATTTGCAAAATTAACAAAGCAGTTCAAATCACGCAGATACTTTTCAATTGTTGCATTGCTTTTTTCGTCCTCAAACATATTCTTTTCAAAATCTTTCAATAGTTCTCTTGTGATTCTTCGTTCCATGTTGCTTATACCTCCGTATATAATTTTATCATGGAATTATGGACATCTTTTCCCCTTATATAAGTTATATGAGGGTCGCACTCACATTTCATAAAAACAATCTTGGTGCGAATCCATCTAAGTGTTTCTTTCATTATCAATATATTTTCATTATAAAAAAATCCTCGTCGGGAGCAAAAGCCCCTTCAAGCTTGTGGAAACCGTAAAGTTCTTTGCCGTTGGCTGTTCTTGAGTTGTCAGTCGTTATATCTACATTCCACCAAGCTCCATCATAGTACACGCGGTTCCAAGTGTGCCGATCTGCGTTGTTCTTACGGGATATTCCGTCAACAGCGTAGCAAGGGATACCTTGACTACGGCAGAATGCGGCGAACAGATGTGCAAAATCAAAGCAAAGTCCTTGCTTTGTTCGCAGCGTCTTGCGAACATCAAAGTATTGGAAGAGTGGATAACAGTCGTGGTCGTACTCGAAGTTTGATACGATCCAATCATAGAATGCTTGCACCTTTTCCTCGTCGGTTTCACACCCGGAACAAATTTCGTCAGCAAGTTCTTCTGTTTGCGTATCCCACAAGGTATCTCTGCCGTTGGAAAGATACGGAGTTTCCGGCTTGAAGACGAAATTATATGAAAACAACAGCATTATAATGGTATATGCCGATATCGCCAAAACACAAATTTTCGTCAGCAGTTTGTCTTTGCCAGAGCTGTTATCGACAATACCAAAGTACATCATTTCTATAGCAGTTACCACAAACGTTAGCATCGGCAGTAGTCTGCGGCAGGAAAGAGCGCTAACAATACTCATTACCATGACGAAAAATAGGACAATCAGCACGACCACCCGCATAGGTGTTGACCGTATTTTCAGGACGAAAAATAAGGTAGGCAATGCTGACAGCAAATAGAGCGTCATCAGCATCGGTGAAAGCACAAAAAAGTCTTTCAGGTATAAACCGAGTAACAGGTTATATGTAAGTACGATAGCAAAGAAAATGATTCTTGATCTTGTGTTGGTTTTAGATGTGTTTGTCGTCTTCATTTCAATTCTCCTTATATGTACGAATTTCATTGAAACGAAGAAGTGGCAGTACAGAGCAAAACACTCTGTACTGCCACAAACAAAGGCTATTTAACATCTTTTAAGAAAACAACAAACCCGAACGTTTCACCAATTGGTAAAAGGTTCGGGTTTGAATGCTTTGGTGCGGGTAGCAGGACTTGAACCTGTACAGAGTTGCCTCCACTAGAACCTGAATCTAGCGCGTCTGCCAATTCCGCCATACCCGCATATCGGCTATCGCCGAAACAAATGTATTCTACAACAGATAACTTCAAAAGTCAAGACTTTTTTGTCATTGCGATTGATTTTTTCTATCTCAAACAAATGACAAAACAAACCGCGCCGAAGGCTGTACTTTGCGTACTGCGAGGCGCGGTTTGTTTATAGCGCAGCGATCTGCGCGTTTTTTACATTTCCTTTATGCTTTGCCGTTGCAACCGAGAACGTTGATAAGCTTATGACGAACGAGCTCTTTAATGTTAGCTCTTGCGGGCTTAAGATATTCTCTGGGGTCGAACTTAGCGGGATTATCGTTGAAGAACTTACGAACGGTACCCGTCATAGCAAGACGAAGGTCGGAGTCGATATTGATCTTACAAACTGCAAGAGAAGCAGCCTGACGGAGCTGTTCTTCGGGAACACCGATAGCGCCGGGCATCTGACCGCCGTTTTCGTTGATCATCTGAACGTAGTTCTGAGGAACGGAAGAAGAACCGTGAAGAACTATGGGGAAGCCGGGAAGTCTCTTGGAAATATCTTCGAGTATATCGAAACGGAGCTGAGGCTTTGTGCCGGGCTTAAACTTATAAGCGCCGTGGCTGGTACCGATAGCGATAGCCAAAGAGTCAACGCCGGTCTTAGCAACGAATTCCTCAACTTCTTCGGGACGGGTATAAGAAGAATCTTCTGCAGAAACCACAACTTCATCCTCGATACCTGCGAGAGTACCAAGCTCACCCTCAACAACAACGCCGTGAGCGTGTGCATACTCAACAACCTTCTTGGTAAGCTCGATGTTATCCTTAAAGGAATGAGAAGAACCGTCGATCATAACGGAAGTGAAGCCGCCGTCTATGCAAGACTTACAGGTTTCAAAATCGGGACCGTGGTCGAGGTGGAGAACAACGGGAATCTCAGGACATTCGATAATAGCAGCCTCAACAAGCTTTACAAGGTAAGTGTGGTTAGCGTAAGCGCGTGCGCCCTTGGAAACCTGAAGAATAACGGGTGCCTTTTCTTCCTTGCAAGCTTCGGTAATACCCTGAACTATCTCCATATTGTTTACATTGAAAGCACCGATAGCGTAACCGCCTTCGTAAGCCTTCTTAAACATTTCAGCAGAAGTAACAAGTGCCATAATAATATCTCCTTTTGTCTAAGAAAAATTTGTTTACCCGCATAGTTTAACAGTATTTGTGAGCGTTGTCAAGAGATTAGGGGTAAAATAATATCAAAATCAGCGAAAAAGATGATTGATTTTACAAAAAATATGTGGTATAGTTAATGAGAAATTAAATGTTGAAAGGATGTTTCTAAGAAATGAGTACTTTAAAAGGCGCATGTATCATAGGTCAGTCCGGCGGTCCTACCTCCGTTATTAACGCTTCCGCTTACGGTTGCATTAAGACTGCATTGGAAAACGAAAATATCACCAAGGTTTACGGTGCACTTAACGGCATCAAGGGCGTTCTTGACGATAACCTTATTGATATGGGCAAAGAAGACCCCAACGAGCTTGAATATATGAAATATACTCCCTCCTCTGCTTTGGGCAGCTGCCGCTATAAGCTCAAGAGTGCAGAGGAAGATGCTACCGATTATCACCGTATTCTTGAAATATTCAGAAAATACGACGTTCGTTACTTCTTCTACAACGGCGGTAACGATTCCATGGATACCTGCAACAAGATCTCCAAGTTTATGCTTGAGCACAACTATGAGTGCCGCGTAATGGGTATTCCCAAAACTATAGATAACGACTTGGCAGGCACAGACCACTGCCCCGGCTACGCTTCCGCAGCTAAGTATATCGCTACTTCTCTTATGGAGATCTATCACGACGCAAGAGTTTATGACAAGGGTATGATCACCGTTGTTGAAATCATGGGCAGAAACGCAGGCTGGCTTACCGCTGCTGCTTCCTTGGCAAGCTACAAGGGTTGCGGTCCCGACCTTATCTATCTCCCCGAAGTTGCTTTCAACATGAAGGACTTTATCGCCAAGGTTAAGGCTATCTACGCAGAAAAAGGCAAGTGCATTATCGCCGTTTCCGAAGGTATCCACAACAGAATGGGCAGACTTGTTTCCGATACCGGCAAGAAGGACTCCTTTGGCCATCCTCAGCTGGGCGGTCTTGCTGCACTCCTCGCTAAGAAGCTTGAAAAGGCTACAGGCGCTAAGGTTAGAGGCATTGAGCTTTCTCTGCTCCAGCGTTGTGCTGCTCACTGTGCTTCTCAGACCGATATTGACGAAAGCTTTTCCGCAGGTAAGGCTGCTGTTGAATGTGCAGTTGCAGGCGTTACCGACAAGATGGTTGGCTTTAAGAGAAAGAAGAGCAAGAACGGCTACAAGTGCGCTATCGAGCTTTTTGACCTTTCCGTTGTTGCTAACACCGAAAAGAAGGTTCCCAAGAGCTGGATGAACAAGACCAAGGACGGTCTTAACGAAAAGTTTATCGCTTACGCGCTTCCCCTTATTCAGGGTGAGACACAGCTTCCCAAGGAAGACAGCCTTCCCAGATTCGTTAAGCTTCAGAAGGTTAAGGCTGAGTAATTAAAGATAAAAGCGTATTACGGAATCCCCCCCACGGAGTCTGACGACTTCGCGGGGACCCCGACAAAAAACCTCCCCTTAGTGCGAACGCACTAAGGGGAGGTTTTGCTATGTTAAAGGTTTGTAGAACCTATTCGTCTTTTTCGTATATATGCTCCAATACTATCTCGCCCAGATATTCACTATTAATAACCGAAGTGAACACAAGGGTACCGTTTTTGAACTGAGCGGTTTCCTCCGTTCCGTCCTCGTAGCTGTGAGAAACGGTGTTTCCGCTTACCGTGTAGGTTCCGCGTTTTGTCACCTGGTAGCTTGGACCGGTCTCAACGGAAGCTTCGTCTATAGAGCTATCTTCAATAATAGGATCTCGCACGTATTCTTTATAGCCCTTCTCTACCGTTCCGTCTTCGTTATATCTGACAAATTCATAGCCTAAAACCAAGGAATTGGAAATACCGGGGGTTAGCCACTCGCCAATCAAATAGCCTGTCAAATACTCCTCGGTTTCGTCTTTTTCGTACACGTACTCCAACACTATTTCTCCCAAGGACTCAATATACGTGGTTTCTGTGAACACAAGAGTATCGTCTTTGAACTGAGCGGTTTCCTCCGTTCCGTCCTCGTAGCTGTGAGAAACGGTGTTTCCGCTTACCGTGTAGGTTCCGCGTTTTGTCACCTGGCAGCTTGGGTCAGTTTCAACAAAAACTTCGTCCTCATACTCAAGCTCATAAACCTTAAGCCCCTTTTCTACCGTTCCGTCTGCGTTGTATCTGACAAATTCATAGCAGGAAACAGCGGAATTAGACTCGGCGGGGGTTAGCCACTCGCCAACCAAATAGCCTATCAAATATTCTTCGGCATCCACAAGGTATTTTAAAATGCCCGCATCGTATTTCAGTATCTGTGCCGCATCGAGGCTATCCACTTTAGTATCCAAGTTAACGTCTGCGGCAGTGGATTGCGCTTCCGTAAGAGATATCATTCCTACGTCTGACTTTAAAACCGCGGCGGCATCAAGACTGTTTACCGCGCCGTCACCGTTTGCATCACCGTAAAGGACTTCTGCCGTTTCCGTATCCGTGCTGTTTTCCTCAGCTGCGCCTACGGGAACCACGTTAGCCGAAAGCGTTAAAATCAATGCCAAAGCCAAAAGTAAAGCTTTAATCTTCATAATACCCATCCTTTCATAACAACTTTTTGTTTAGCCGTAACTCGGGAATGTTTGCCCTATATTTCGATTATATCATTTTTCTGAATGTTGTCAAGTATTTACATCCGTTTAAGCTGTTCGTATATCTTGCAGATGGGAAGACCGAGGACGTTGAGATAATCCCCCTCCACGCGGCGGACGAATATACCCGCTTTCTCCTGTATTCCGTAAGCACCCGCTTTGTCCATCGGCTCGCCCGTGGCGATATAGGCTTCTATTTCTTCCCTTTCCAAAGGGCGGAAAAACACCTGAGTGCAATCGTAATCCACCACGGTTTTACCCCCTTGCAAAATGGCATAGCCGGTATAAACCTGATGGTTAGTGCCCGACAGAGCCGAAAGCATACGGAAGGCGTCCTCTTCATCCTTGGGTTTGCCCAAGAGCTCACCGTCAAGAGCCACCAATGTGTCCGCCGCAAGGATTATTTCCTCTTTTTCGGGATAACGCTCTTTTATCCACACAGCCTTTCTGCGTGCCAATTCCATTACCGCCTTATGGGGGGCAAGGTTATCCACACCGCTTTCATCGGCGTCGGAGGGGATGCTTTCAAAATTAAAGCCGAATTGCTTCATAATCTCCCTTCTTCTGGGAGATGCGCTGGCAAGAATAATACGTTTGTTGAACATTTTGTTAACCTCTTTTTTATGATTGACAAATACAAGTATATTATAGTATAATGTTCAGAAAAGATAAAGTACTTTTTTAAGAAAAGCGGTGTATTAATTTTGAATATTGAAAAAATAACCAATGCAAAGCTGATAGTTGTAAAGGTGGGTACCTCTACCCTTACCTACCCTTCGGGATATATTAACCTTCGCCGTGTGGAGGGGCTTGTTAAATGCCTTTCCGATCTGCAAAACAGCGGCAGAAGGATAGTTTTGGTATCCTCCGGTGCAATAAGCTGCGGTGTGGGCAAGATCGGACTTAAACACGAGGGACTTACCACGGAGGAAAAACAGGCGGCGGCGGCAGTAGGTCAGTGCGAGCTTATTGATATGTATAACCGTTTGTTTGCGGATTACGGTCATAACGTGGCACAGCTGTTGCTTACCAAAGACGTAACGGATAACGCTACCCGCCGTGAGCACGCGGAGAACACGCTGAGGGTGCTTATCGATTTAGGCTGTATTCCCGTTATCAACGAAAACGACACGGTTTCTTCTTACGAGATAAGATACGGCAGTAACGACACCTTGGGCGCTACCGTTGCCATGCTTTGTAAGGCAGACCTGCTTATAAATTTAACGGATATTGACGGTTTTTATACGGATAATCCCAAGACCAACCCCAACGCCATGCTTATACCCTATGTTCCCAAGATAACTGCCGAATTAGAGGCAAAGGCAGGCGGTGCGGGTACTGCAAGAGGTACGGGAGGTATGGCGGCTAAGCTTGAAGCGGCAAAGATGTGCACTGCCAACGGTATTCCCATGATAATAGCCAACGGCGGCAACCCCGATATACTGTACGATATAGTCGAGGGTACGTACAGAGGCACGCTTTTTGATACGGAGGACTGATGATGGCTGATATTTTAATGGAAAAATGCATGGCGGCGAAGGGTGCATTCCCTACCCTCTCCACCTCTAAGGGGTCTCTTCGCAACAAGGCAATAAGCCTTATGGCCGATGCACTTGAGCGGGATATAAACGTGATACTTGAAGCCAACGGCAAGGACATTGAAAACGCAAAAGCAAACGGTATCCGCCCCGCTATGATAGACAGATTGTTGCTTACGGAAGACAGAATAAAGGGTATTGCCGCTTCCTTAAGAAAGGTCAGCGCACTTCCCGACCCCTTAGGCGGCGGCGAGCTATGGTCAAGGCCCAACGGCATGAGCATACGAAGGGTGAAGGTGCCCATAGGGCTTATTGCCATAATTTATGAGGCGCGTCCCAATGTAACTGCCGATGCGGCGGCTATATGTATTAAATCGGGCAACTGCTGTGTGTTAAGAGGCGGTAAGGAAGCGGTGCTTTCAAGCGTTGCCATAGTTAACTCGGTACGCAGCGCGCTTAAAGAGGCCGGTTTGCCTGAGGATTGCGTTCAGGTAATTGAGGACACTACGAGAGAAAGCAGTAACAGACTGATGACCCTTAACGGCGTGGTGGATCTGCTTATCCCCCGCGGCGGTCGTTCACTTATCCGCGCGGTAGTGGATAACGCCACCGTTCCCGTTATTGAAACGGGTGCGGGCAACTGCCACGTATACGTGGAAAAGCACGCGAATATGGATATGGCGCTGGAATTGGTGTATAACGCAAAGACTCACCGCCCTTCCGTGTGCAATGCGGCTGAGAGTTTGTTGGTGGACAGAGCAATAGCGACAGAATTCTTGCCCAAGCTGAAAGAAAAGATGGGGCAAGTAGAATTCAGAGGTTGCGAAGAAACCCTTGCCATACTGCCCGATATTACCCCCGCAAGCGACGAGGATTTTTATACCGAGTACAACGACCTTATTATGTCCGTAAAAATAGTTGAGGACGTAGAAGAAGCCATCACTCACATAAACAGCCACAACACCAAGCACAGCGAGCTTATCGTTACGGACAGCGTAACGGCGGCTGACAGATTTACTGCGGCGGTGGATGCGGCGGCGGTGTACGTAAACGTTTCCACAAGGTTTACGGACGGCGAGGAATTCGGATTTGGTGCGGAAATCGGTATTTCCACCCAAAAATTCCATGTTCGTGGCCCCATGGGTCCCGAAGCGCTTACCACGAGCAAGTATGTCATTGAGGGCAACGGCCAAATCAGATAGAAAAATTTAAAGCGGTCGGTTTAAATGCTGAAAGTTGGCATTTGGACCGACCGCTTATTATTTATTTATGCTTTTTATGCTTTTTATGCTTTTTCTTTTTAAGCATTGAGAATGCCACGAACCAGCCGCCTATCACCAAGAATAAAGCGCACAGTAATATTATTATAAGACTGCGCTCGTCTTTATCCTCGCCCTTATCGTCGAATGCTTGAGATGCATTTTCGGATTCTTCTGCGATAACGGAGATTTCTTCCTCCTCGGATTCTATATACTGCTCCTGCTCCGAAGAAGGCTCATCGGTTTCTTCTATACCCACGAAGGTGAAGGTCGCCCTTATCTCCATATCCGCGTTAACGGTCTTTACGTAGCTTCCCCCCGTACCCAGCTCTGCGCCGTCACAGGTAACGGATGCAAGCTCATAACCTCTGTCGGGGGTCACGGTAAACTCCAAGCTCTCGCCCTTGGCTACAGAGGTTTTACCTTCGGGACTTATACTGCCGCCCTTACCCGCAAGAAGGTTCACCGAGCAATAGTTGGGGGCGGGTTTATCCGCCTCTTGCCACTGGGCGGTAAGTGTTTTATCGGCGGAAGCGGTGCAGGTGTCGCCCGCGGCATAGAACTTGCCCGTTTCGTCCTTCCAGCCTATAAAACTGTATCCGTCACGTACGGCAAAACAATTATCCACCTTGAAGCTGTCGCCCTCTTCCACTTGAAAAGCACACTGCACTCCGTCGGTAACGCCGTTGCCGTTATAGCTTATTTTTACGGAAGCGTTGTCGGCACTGTAGCTTTTGAACTTCACGGTGGAAAAGGACATAAGGAAGCTGCTGCCGCCGCTAAATATCCTTCCCTGTTCGTCCTGCCATTTGCCGTCCTTTAAAGTGACGGTACTGCCCACCGCTACGCTTTCGCCTTTATCGCCGCCGTAGCTCAGGATGCCTATAACCGTAGTGTCACTCACACTGCACCTTGCCCATTCCGCCGTCAGATGCATACTGCTTTGCACGTTGTATATAACCTCGCCGGGTTGATAAACGGTGCCGCCGCAAGACCAGCCTGCGAAGATATAATCCCTGAACGTATAGCTGCACGCGGCAACCTTATGACTGCCCCCTGCGGGAACGTAAACGGTAGCGGGAGTAGTGCCCGTTATATATTTGGATGCCTTGTTGCCCGCGTAATCCTGCAAAGGTCTGTAGCCGTAAGAGATGGCAAAGCCTGAAGGAACCGGTTCGTCGTTCACCTCGCCGCTTTCCGCAGCGAATACGCTTATGCAAAAAAACAAAGAAAGCAACAATACTAAAAACAAAATTCCGTATTTCTCTAATATCTTCATATACTAACCTTTCGGAAGCACTATTATTAAAAAGTTTAACGGTATTTTAACACTTTTGCAGACGAAAGTAAAGAGGTAAAAACAAAAAACCTATGGTTTTCCATAGGTTTTTGTCTTACTTGTCAAACTTAAGCTATACCGTTAAGCAAACGAGTGTAACGGCTCTTGCGTCTTGCAGCAGTATTCTTGTGCATGATGCCCTTGGAAACAGACTTGTCAATCATAGCAACTGCTTCCTTATAAGTAGCAGCGGCAAGCTCCTTATTGCCGTCTGCGAGAGCAGCCTCATACTTCTTGATAGAAGTCTTAAGAGAAGTCTTTACCATCTTGTTCTGCAAAGTCTTGGTAGCGGTAACCTTAACTCTCTTTTTTGCGGACTTAATGTTAGGCAAGCAACTCACCTCCTAAATAGAATTTAAATCTTTTAACTCAGTCATAATAACACATCTTTTTGCTTTTTGCAATAGGTATTTTTAAAAAAGTTTTATTTTATTTGATATTATTTTTGTAAAGATGCATAAAACTTGACAAAAGCACTTAATATTGTTATAATCCTTTAGAACTTTTTGGCCTTTGAGGTGTTTTAATGTTTGAGTTTATTATAAACAGCGCCCTAATCGGCACCGGACTGGCTATGGATGCTTTTTCCACTTCGTTAGCCAACGGACTTAGCGAACCGAGAATGAAAAAGGGCAAAATGGTTGGTATTGCCGCATGCTTTGCCTTTTTTCAGTGGCTCATGCCCGTTTTGGGGTGGATGTTGGTACACACCGCCAAGAACGTTTTCACGGCTATCTCGCCTTTTATACCCTGGGTGGCGTTTCTGTTGCTTTTTGCCATTGGTGCAAAATCAATTGCAGAGGGTGTCAAAAACAACGAGGAAAAGTGCGAACTGCACAGTGTAGGACTTGCAACCTTGTTGGTACAAGGCGTGGCTACCTCCATTGATGCGCTTTCCGTAGGGTTTACCATGCCCGACTATAACATAGGAGAAGCTATGGGAGCTACCCTGATCATTGCCGCGGTGACTTTTGCCATTTGTTTGCCCGGTGTGGCAATCGGCAAAAAGTTCGGCACGGGACTTGCCTGCAAAGCTTCTATATTAGGCGGTGCCATACTGATCATAATTGGTCTTAAAATACTTATACAAAGCTTTTTGTAATACTCAGCTGCGGCAAACTATACAGTCGTAACGGATAGAATCCCCTTTTATGGAATAGCTCGGTTTTTTATCTGCCAGATAAGCGCCCTTAGACGGGCGCTTTATTACTATCCGCTTAGGATTGCACGCCATAGCCGCCGAAAGCAGTTCTTCTTCGTTGTTACAGGGGTTTTCAAGCAAGTGCAGGAGCTGAAACTTTTTCTTTATAAGTGAGCTTTTTTGCCGTTGAGGGAACATAGGGTCAAGCAATACTATATCGGGAGATATATCGAGGTTTTTCATAGCGTTTACGCTGTCCTCTATCCTAAGCTCCATACGGGAAAGAATGGGAGATAAGTTGAGGTTTTCCCTACCCCTTTGCAGTGCATCGTGTAAAAGCAAGGCTATAACGGGGTCTTTTTCGAAAAGCATTACCTGAAATCCCGCCGCCGCCAGCAAAAAGGAGTCCTCTCCAAGACCTGCCGTAGCGTCAACCGCCGAAAGCGCACCCGTTGAATTTCTGAAGCGCGTTGCCTTAATGAGCAGTTCACCATTTAGGTTGTTGGGCACGGTTCGGGGCAGATTTTTGGTAAAATCACAGCGGTACTCCCGTCCGTTTTTAACGAGAGCCAGTCCTTCCCTATCCGCTTGCAAAACCAAAGTATCGCCTATATCCTCAGGTAATTCGTATATCGGTCTTACTTGCAACAGCTCCTCGCAGTAAGCCGTCAAATCGGGGTTGGCTTCTTCTTTTACGTAATATAATATATTTGCGGGCATTACGCTACCTCACTTATTGCTTAGTTCCGTTTTATCATAGTCAATCCAATAAAACCACCAGTTGCCGTCAATAAGCTCCGCTTTTTCCGTATGGCTTATATCGGAGCCGTTGTTATAATAAAACTGAACCTCGTTACGGAACGCACCGTCAGGAGTATATACCACGTGCCAGTACTGACCGCCAAGCGTTCCTTGGGAGTCTATTTCAAACGCCACCCCGTCCGAGGTTACGTACCATGAAAAGCTATCGATTTTTCCGCTTGAAGTATCGTCGCTTTCCAAGGCGGATTTTGCGGTCCTCTCAAATTGAGTTTTGTATTCGTTAAGGGTTTGTACGCCTTCGTTTTTTGCCGCACTGTAGCTTGTGTTGGAACCTGAGCACCCAAAAAGACTAAAGGCGATAAGAACGGTAAGCGCCAGTGTAATAATTCTTTTCAAAACATACCTCCAAGCCGTTAATGGCTGTAGGCAGATTATAACACAGTTTTGAGCTATATTCAACACGGAATTTACAAAAGGCGACGGACAAAAAAGGCTTGTCGAAAATAAAACCTTAAAAACCGCAAAAAGGTATTGACAAATTGCTTTTAATGATATATAATAATCTCTGCTGACGCCGGAGTGGCGGAATTGGCAGACGCCCGGGACTTAAAATCCCGTGAGACTCAAATCTCGTACCGGTTCAAGCCCGGTTTCCGGCACCATTTAAAAATACTTGTCTCCCTTCGGGGGTGACAATGTTATATATTTCGCGGGATAGAGCAGTCCGGTAGCTCGTCGGGCTCATAACCCGGAGGTCGTAGGTTCAAATCCTGCTCCCGCAACCAAAAACGAAAGCAGTCCATTGGACTGCTTTTTCGTTTTTGGAACGATGTGTTCCGCACGCGGAACGTGATGCGCACTGCGTGCGTGATGACGGCTTCGCCTTGTGATGTGCCCTTCGGGCGTGTAAAAGAACACATCACATCACTGCGACCAACGGGAGCTACATCACTATGCGAAGCATAACATCACTGCGGCAACGCCGCAACATCACTCTTTACAAACTCTAAAAATTATGGTATAATTATTCTATCAAAGTTTCCCCAAACCTCTGGACTTCTCGCATTCTTTCGGTATAATGTGTGTTACCAACCGAAAGGAGCGCGAAAATGATAAACCTGAAGCCATATTATCAAGTGAAATTAACCTTGCTTAGATGCAAGACCTATTTTCTCTACAATCCCCCAAAAACCGAGGATGAAAAATACGCCTATGACATTATTCAAAAGGCGTATTGGATAAACGAGAAAAAGATCGAAATGCTTGATTATAAAGAGAGAAAACAGTTGTTAGAGAAATATAACAAATATCTCAATTCATATAAAAAATAATATTACAAGGAGCACCATAATGACTGAATCAAAATATAGCGATTTGATTGCAAAAATACAGAAAAAGCGAAAATGGATAATCGGCTTAACCATTGCTGCAGTTTTATTGGTTTTACTCTTTACTACACCGACACAATTGGAAATAATGGGAGAAACGATCATTGATTACAAGGGACTGAATCCCATTCTGATTGTGGTGTTGGTTCTTCTTTGCTTTTTCGCTGAATTGATAGCTTATGCTGTAGTTTCGTTGCCGTTGAACACGTCCATGGATCAAGAATGTGATCCTGAAAAGCAGCTTATTTTGAATATGAACCTAAATAAGCAGAAAAATATCGATCATATATATGCCGTTGATTATTTGTATTTGGGAAACTATCAGGAAGCACTCAAATACGCAGAAAAAATGATTCAAAGTTCTAACGAGCAAATGGTTTTGGCAGGATTGTTTAACCAAGCAAGATGCGAGTTTTTCCTTGGCAATTACGATTCGTTTCGTCAAACAGTAGCACAATATGAAAGCAAATTATCCAGTTGTCAGAAGCTTAAACCAAAAACCAAGATTGCATATCAAAAAATCAATAATATCCTTAATTTGATGTGTGCCATTTCCGACAATGATGTAGAAAAAACTAATGAGCTTCGGAACAATGTTGAAATCTGGAACACCTCAAAAGCTACGGAAGGATTTGTAAATTACATAAGAGGAGTTGCCGCATACAAAGTGGACGATAAAGAAGAAGCCATTTATAGATTTAAACTTGTAAAAGAAAATTGCTCTAAAACGGTTTTATCCGGACTTTCTGAGGAATATCTGTCATTGTTGAAATAAGCGACATCTATTTTGTCAACACTTGAAAATGCCGCTAAATCATAAAACCCCTTGATTTGATTGACTTTTTGAGGTTAGCATCTATTTTGTCAAGATAACACAAATCCCCGAGGACTTGTCCTTGGGGATTACTTTTTCACTCTTCACTCTTCACTTTTCACTGAAACCTCGGGGATTTGGAGGTAATAAGTAATAGTGAATAGTGAAAAGGTATCAGATGTAGCTTTTTGCCAAGGCAAAAAGCTATTTTTTATTATAATCGTGTGAAAAAGGTTTTAAGTCCTGCATCTTTTTCGGCACCTCTACTCAAAATGAAACAGCACCCAGTAGGGTGCTGTTTTTCGTTTTGGTTCTGAAGTGTGGTTGGTGCGATGACCGAGGGGTTATGAGCCCGAAGGGCGAATAACTCGGAGGTCAAAACTCCGAAGCGCCGCCTGTGGCGGATGCAGCGAGGAGTTTTGGGTGCAGCGGTCGAAAAAACGGCGCACCTACGGATGTGCCAAGATTTTTCGGGCACCGCAAACGGGCAATGACTCCGAAGCGCCGCCTGTGGCGGATGCAGCGAGGAGTTTTGGGTGCAGCGGTCGAA